>NZ_LJCS01000040.1:0-41417 GCF_001280945.1 Photorhabdus heterorhabditis
TGATATGTTCTTTAACAGGGTGGGAAACAGTGGCGAAGAAAAAGGCTGCTAAATCAGGGGGAAAGGTCCGCTCAACTGTATGATGGCGTCGGGATAGTGCCTAAGACCCGATTGGATTAGCAGGGGGCATAAACCTATACACGTATGCCCCCAATCCGATGACATGGATCGATCCTTGGGGATGGAGTTTTCTTGAAATCGTTGGTGATGCGGCCCAAACAACTGGAAAGAAATTTCAAGGGGCTGAAATTTATAAATTTACAAACAAAGTAAAAGTTGAAGGCGTAGCTTTTAAGAAAAATGATTATTTTTATTTAGATAATCTTCACAAAGATCACTACGAGACATTTTCATCATTGGATAAGTCCAAAGGAGTGTTCAATTTAGATGGCTCCTATAATGAGAAAAAATCAATTAAAGCAGCAAAAAGAAAAGGGCCAGGTTGCTGATATGAATGAGAATATTAAACTTCGTCTTCTAGAAAATAAGGATGATTTAATTGAGGGAACATTTTGTTACTCATTATTTGAAGAATCCATTTTTTGCCCGAATTTGATGACGGAATTTATTGAAATTTCTGAGTTTTTCTTGAGTTATAATAATGATCTTGAAATTAAACAATTATTGGAATGGATTATTAGCTGTGTTGAACAATGCTTTTTATCTCATCATGATGAGAATGATTATTACCATATAAAGAATTATTCAATAGATATAGAAAGTAAATGGGAAAACATATGGAAACCAAAACTTAATTATTTACTTGATATAAAGGGAAATTGATTTAATACGTAATAAATAAAATTTGAAACCGGAAGATCTTTATTATCTTCCGGCCTTCTTATGATCTATCTTGGCCAATACCCACGGTAAGCCAGAGCAGATTGAAGCTTAGCGATCGCATCTTTGATCTGATACGCTTCCTCGTCATTCACGGCACAGGCCCGTATCTCCGCCCAGTTCAGCCGCTTAGGGCCAATGCTTCGGTGTGGTTAAGGTTAATGTCCTGTAAATGTTCAACCACTATCGTCATCTCATCCTCTCCCCTTAACCCATAAAACCGGTTATCAGCACCCGCAGTTGAGCCTGTTGCCGCTGGTACTGCTGATGCTGCTGTTGCGTGGCTTCACTGTCAGGAATGAGCACCAGACAGCCGACCATTACCTTCACGTTATTAAGCAAATTTCCCTTTGCCAATCGCTGCATCAGTCCACGCGGTCGCTATGGCGATTTTTGCTTTACTGTCCAAACTCGCAATAAAACCATTATCACCCGCTGTCGGAGAAAAACTACTCATTGCCTGAATCAATGAATCAACGGCATTGTCAGAAAGTGCAGTAAATTCTCTCTCACCTGATTTGTCTTTATCCCCCATCTGCCTCACCAATTTGGCTCGATGACCATTAAAGTAATCATCAAAGGTGACTGCTCCCACTGATTCAAATACGCCTTGAGCGGTTTTGTCCCTGGGATGACGATTCACCGATAGCACCAGATCATATCCGCTGCGTTGGAACCACAGGTTTTTCCAGTCAACATTGTGTAACAGAATGATATCTTCTGCGTTGATATCACTAACCCGACTATCAATCACTTCGCCACTGACCATAAAACTGTCTACGCCTGCCCCACCCTGGAAGCGGTTCTGATAACCGCCCAGCACTAACAAATCCTGACCATCACCACCGTCAAATTGGCTGAACTTCGAAATCGCAGCGGCTATCAGGTGATCATCACCTTCTCCACCATTAATCACCGCATGGTAGCCCATTAGTTTGATCTCATCGTTACCCGTGCTGCCATCGATTCGGTTATCGTTGCCAAACACTCTGGCACTGTCATTGCTTTTACCTAAATCAACCCGGTTGTTATTGCCGATGATCACCGTATAGTCCCGACCGGCCCCGGTATCTACCCTGTTATAGTTACCGGAAGCAACAACGTAATCCTGCCCGTTACCCGCATCAATAAAACCACCTTCACCAAAGACAAAAGCTTGATCATTACCTTCTCCCATAAAGACTTGGTTAATACGTCCGGCTACCACGGCGGTATCATCACCATTGCCGCCAAACATCCAGTTTTCACGCCCCATCAGGACGCCCATGTCATTCCCTTCGCCGCCCGTAAAGATGTTGGAGGTACCCATCGAGTAATAAACATCATCACCACGACCACCCCAGAAGTTGTTGTTATCACCCAGATAAGCGCTGAGATCTTTACCGTCACCACCCCAGTTGAAGTTGTAGTTCCCCAGCGAGATATGGATGTCACTATCCCCTTGCAGATGACCGCTGTTACACAGGAAATCAAAGGTTTTTTGCTCCATGTTAAGCAGATCTGCCGTTAAGTTTTCTTTTAAGTTAGCCATTAATGACTGCATTTCTGTTTGCTTATCTTGACTGAACATCGTCGCAAACAGGTTAGGTAAATTCAGTGAATTAAAGCCAAATTTACGCTCTGATTCGTCGCTAGCCTGAGCATCCGCTCTGTTGTTAATAACAACCGGAGATCCCTGTTCCGGGGTTTCATCAGGCGTTTGCTCTATCAGACCATGACTTTCCGCAAATGACCTGACACCCTCTGTCCCCATATCGATGCCAGCTCGCAAACCATTAAGTAATTTTTCTGGGTTAGTGAAGGCTTTCAGTTGGTCACCACTAAATTCTCCTATCACTTCCAGCATCTCTCGCAGAATAGCCTCGCCATCAACAGGCTCGCCTGTACGGGAAACAATTTGCCCCTCTGCGGTGTAATCCACTCCAAAGATATCCGATAAGGTGGTATCCGCACTGACACCCGCCAACCGACCAAGTAATTTGTTTTTAAGCTGACGCGGCAAGTCCTGCGGGTTATAGGTGAAGGTGGTCTTTACCAGCCCGGTTGTCGTGAATTGCTGGCTCATCAGACCAAACAGTGAACCCAAGTTGGTATCCAGAATTGACTGGATATTGTCACCGAACATTAAGTTCCAGTTACCGGTTGTCACCTGGATATCTGCCCCACGTCCGCCAACAGCAAAGTTGAAAGCCAGCTTCTGATTGGCCTGGCGGAATTTATTTGCGCGGCTCATTTTGCCTGTATCAGTACTATTACCACTTAGCCATTGGTAGTATCTCTTGTTCAACGCTGCTTCCGCGTCACTCTTCAAACCACGACTGCTTCGTTCATGTTGTGAATCCAGATTAACCAGTGTCTTGTAGTCCACACTGCTGGTTTGGTCTAAGCCAGACATATCCTGCACAAACTTCTCCGCACCAGATAACGTCCACTGCTGATCTTGCGCCACCAACCAGTTCCATTCTTCACCAGAACGGGCTATCGATTGCAGTACACCAGTAACACGAATCGCACCATCAAATGGATTGACCAGTGGTGGCGTTGGAATGGATTTATCCATCATGACGATCAGATCATTACTTCGCCCCCGGTTGAAACTGACGTTACGGTTACCGATAAACATCTGTGCTCCCTCAAATGCCTGGTAACCGTCAATATCGAAGCTGTGTTTGCTATCACCATGACCAATGTGAACCATCACATTGTTGTCACCGAAGGCCAGTGATTTAAAACCACCACTTCCCACTTTAACGCCTACATTCGATGTTCCCCAATTGAGCGCAGTAAACTCACCTTCCCCTACGTTTATCTGAATATTGCCAGTGTAACTGAGCGAGCGATTCAGTTTATCGTTTGCGTCAATCTCAATATTCTTTGTACGTTTTTTAGGTGCTGTAAAAGTACGATGGTGATCCGCAATCGCCCCTTTAGCCATGGCATCAGCGGATGTGTAACCTACTTTAGAAAGGGTGATATCACTTTCATCAACACCGCGAATAACCCTTTCTGTATTGGTTGTCAGTTCACTCTGTTTATTCCATTTGAATACGATTTTGTTATCAGGCAGGTTATTGACCCATTGGTTATTTTGGTCACGGGTAAATTTACGACCACTGATATCAACCGCCACTTCGCTACGGCGAGCGGAAACATCACTGCGAATACCTTGTTTATCCATAGCGACGATAAAACGACGGGCAAAACCGTCCCGTTTGTCATCACTGATCAAAGAACAACCCACAATGCTGATATGGATAGGTTTACCGGCCCGCTTAAGATCCTGACTGAACTGTTTTAGTTTTACTGCCAGTTCATCGGCACTGTAACCACTCAGGCGAGTGTTATTGTGTGCTGATCCGTCACGACCATGACCCACAATCTGCCAACGTAATACGCCTGATAATTTGGACGGGTCTCCATAAACCACCTGGTATTTACCATTGGAATCGAGCTGTACAACCACGCTAGAATCAGGATGTTTACCCGCCAAATTAGCGGCAGCTTTAGCAACTACCGGGTCATCCTCCAACTGAATAATAACCTGACCAGTGAAACGTGTTTCACGATTATCAGTTTGGGATGTGATAGCAACACGTTCCCAATTTTCGACATTTTTGTTTTTAACACTGTCATTTGATGCCAGTTTTTCCAATCCGGGGAATATCATGTCACCGTCAGCCGACGCTTTTAGTATCAGTTTGTTTGCTGCCGGATAAGTCAGTATTTTGTTGATATTCGACTGCACGAAACCAGCAGCTTGTTTAAAATTATTGTTCTCAACTTCGACTAGGATTTTCTTACTTTTCTTACCTTGCTTCGTTGTGACTTCCAACGTTATCTCACGCTCACCGTAATCAACCACGCGTCCAGTAGCATCTGAACCCAAGGTAAAGATCTTGCCCTGCTCTTTCAGAGCGCGCAGTATGTAACCTTGTTCGCCCTCACGCGCCTGTTTCCAAACACCGTCATATCTCGCAATGGTTCCCTTTTCAAATTTATTGAATTGAACATAGAAACTTTGGTCTGGTTTTTCACTCGCCTGGAATTTGTAACCCGTGAAGTACGTTTTAAGGTACCCGTTATGGAAAGAGTCCATAAAACGGTAGAAATCATGATAATTAGCAAACGATTTGGCACCATAGTTAGGATCGTAGAATGACCAAACCATTTGAGTGCTATTTTTATCCACCACAACCGACATGGCATGATCTTCAGACATAAATGTCATGTAAGTTGATTTTCTTACATTGCGCAACTTATCCATGACAGATTCATAGCCTTCTGCTTCATAATTCAATGCAGCGTGGATATTCGGCCCGGTCAGCCCATTGGCTTTTAATTTTCCGCCATAAGCGGCGTTGGCTTTGTGATACGCAGCAACCGTAGAGCTATCCATCGATTGGCTGTACTGCATCGACAATAAATCTTCAATCAGTGGGCCGATATTTTGGCGACGATATTGAACCAGCAAAGAAGATTCAATGGAGTTAATATCGGTTTTCTTATTAACTGATGTGTCGTTGTAAGCTTTAACAGCATCCTTCAACCACATCATATAAGCTTTACCCCCCCCTGAGCCATGTACCCGTTCTTCTATCAGATAACGGGCAGATAGGGCAAAACATAATCCCTTACGCAATGATTTTGACTTAACTTTATCTCCGTCCGTCAAGAGTACACTGCCAATTTCTGGAATAATCTTATCAAGTTTCTCCAGCAGGTTATCACCCTGACTGAAATGGAATGAAGAAGCCTTCAGCTCTTTCCCACGTGCCATAAAGTCAAAGATTTTGTTGTCAATTTTTTGTAACACATCTCCCTTGATAACATCACGATTTTGAGAATTAGCGATTTGTTTATCAGATGCCGATATTGCAAGTAATGTTTTTTCTTTCTTGTCGATTGGTGTATCCGTCGATAAATTTTTACGGTTTTTCTCTACTGAGAATTGATCGTTCATCGAATAGCGGAAATTGGCATTAATTTGCAATCGGTTGATGGCACCTTTCGCCTCTTTCAGCTCGTCCAGATCTTCTTCTGTCAATCTTGTACTGAATCGTCCATCGGCATGTATGACAGATTCAGCGTTAACATGGCTGCCAGTTTCTACTATCTCCGTCGATTCATAAGCCTTGCCAGATAAACTACTACCAGATGCACCTACACGCTGTGGTTTTGTATGCTCATTCTGCTTTGCCCCTTTTGCATCGGTTTGTACCTGAGCCACTGTATTCTCAGCCAGTGTAATGTCACGTTTGCCCCGATTTTCTGCATCTTGATAGACGATATTGGCGTCATTTGCCGCTTTTTCTGCCTGCTGTTGCTGCAACAACGCCTCTGCTTTTCTTAACGCTGCTTTTTCCTGAACCTCTGCAATATCTTGCTTCACGCTGACACGATGTTGCTCACTTTGTGCTACGCCGACCTCTGATTTCGCAACCGCTTCTTTTACTTGTTGTTGGTTATCCGTAATAATCTGTTGAGCATAAACTAATTTTTCCTGTGCAATATGTTTAGTGTGATTCAATTTATCCTGCACACTGCCTAATAATTCGCTAGCAAATTGATCACGCCACTGGTCACCTGATTCGCCGTGGTAATTCGCATAGCCATTGAGCGCATCCAGACCTTGAGTCATTGAGATAAGTTCGTTAGTGACGGCCTGTGATTCTTCTTTCACTGCATCACACTGCATTTGCCCATTGGTGTTTAACACCGTCTGATCTGTTGATTCAAGTTGAGATTGTGTTTCTGCAATCGCTGCCAGTTGTTTATCTTTTTCTTGCTCCAGAAGACGATGATCTTTTTCGGCTTTTTCTTTATCGTTTAACGCACCTTGCGCCGCTTTATCCTGTTTCGCTTGTTCGGTAACAGCATTGGCTTGTCGGGAATTCTTAAATTTTGCAACGATATTATCCACAATATAGCCTATCCCATCACTCAAACCGGTACCTTTAAACTCAATTCGGTTACTACCCGTTTTTGCTGTCAACTCCAGTGTTTTATTTTGCCATTGAGTGACATCTCCAGACGTTGAGAATACAGATTTACCGTTCCAAAAAACCTCCATACCATTGCTGGTGAGAAAAGCCTTGGAACGATTGGCAAAATCAAAGCTCAGTACAATCACTTCTCCTGCAAACAAGTTTCGCAGGTCCTGATAAATAGCCGTGTTTTTATCCGCATCAAGTTCACTGACTCGATCTCCATGACCTACATTATCCAGACCGTAAACACTCGCTGAGTGATTTGCTTCCATACCATTGGTTACTAACCAGCCATGATTACCTTGTTCAAAATTACCATTGATGATCAGATTGGATTCCTGGCCTGAACCAAAATTTTCATTAATATCTAATGAACGATGAATCTTATCAAGATCAGGCGTTGCTATCTCTGTCACAGAACCACTCAAGCGACGGTTTAAATCCGAACTTATCGGGGCAATTTCCCCTATTTTAAAACCATCAATCGCAGAGACTTCAGCTACATTAATCGCCCCTCGCCCCTTATGGGTGCCAGATGTGTTAGCCTCATTCCCCTGAATCAGATAGTTGATCGCCTGGCTGCCACCTACACCTAATGCCGTCTGTTTGATATTTTCAAAGAAGGCAACGAGTTTATTACTTTCGGTACTACTTTCTGCAACTGCAAGGCTGTAGAAATCGCCGTTACCAATCTTAATCGCCACGTTATTGTGTGCATAAGAAGCATTGATACCCAAACCATCACCAATATGGATATTGGCATTACCTTTGCCTTTCATAACTGCAACATTAAGACCATCCCCAACTTTGGTATTGACGTTATATTTCCCCCACGCCACATTAACTGAAACACCATTACCCACTTTGGTATTCACATTAAGATCACCCTGCGTTGCGGTCACACTTAAGCCGTTACCTACCGTTGTCGTGATGTTAGCTTTCCCTTTTGCTGCAATAACCTGTACACCATCACCGACTTTGGTGATGATATTGCTTTCGCTCCATAAGGCATTAAAACTGTCTCCCTTCCCCACTTGGGTGACGATGTTGGCTTTACCTTTAGCAAGCACCACATTGCGGCCTTCTCCCACTTTAGTGATAACATTCGCCTCGCCCCAGACCCCAGTATAATCATCACCGCTACCCGCATGAGTGATAATATTGATATCCCCCTGAACAACCGTAACTTCCTGTTTATCCCCCACTTTGGTAATAATGTTCGCTTTACCTTTCGCGAAGTTGTAACGGTCGCCATTTCCCACTTGTGTCAGGATATTAGCCTCTCCCCAGACAGCATTAATCCCAGTGCCGCCTCCAACTTTGGTAATAATATTGGCTTTACCTTTGGCAAAACCAACCGTAGTACCATCACCAATATGAGTCATGATGTTACCCACATCGGAAATAAGCAGGCCAACCGTGGTACCGTCTCCCACTTTGGTCAGAATATTGCCTTTGCCAAGCAGTACGCCAGCGGTTACCGAGTCACCCACATGCGTGATGATGTTAGCTTTCGCTGTGGCAACAACTCCCATAAAATCATTACCCACTTTAGTAACAATATTCGCTTCACCCAGTGCTAAAACACCGGTTAAGCCATTGCCTGCATGGGTCATAATGTTGGCTTTGCCAAACATTGCCGCCAGCGTTGTACCGTCACCGACTTTGGTCATCACGTTCAGTTCACCGGCGAACAAGCCAATACTGGTACCATCACCTATATGCGAATAGATATTAGCTTTACCCATCATTAAGGCCGCGGTCAGGTCATTACCGACTTTGGTCAGCACATTGGCACCTCCGATCATGGCAGCAAAAGTATTGCCATCCCCCACGTGGGTAAAGATATTAGCCTCACCTATCATTGCCGATAGCGTCATACCGCTACCCACTTTGGTCGCGATATTACCTTTTGCTAACATCAGAGCAACGCTCGTGCCGTCACCAATATGGGTAAACACATTGCCGACAGCTAGCATCAGCGCCAGTGCATTACCGTCACCCACTTTGGTAAAGAGGTTTATTGCGCCGCCCATCAACGCCCACGCATCACCCTTGCCAACATGGGTAAAGAGGTTGCCCGCGCCGATCATAGCGGCAATCGCGCTACCCTCCCCAACTTTAGTGAAGATATTGCCTGCCGCACCCATCACACCCAGCGTCTGACCGTCACCAACATGAGTCAGCACGTTACCGATACCCAGTATGGTACCAATCGTATCGCCGTTTCCTATTTTGGTCAGAATATTGGCACCACCCAGCATAACGCCCGTCGTATTGCCGTTACCGATATGGGTTAGAACGTTTGCGCCACCCCCCATCACAGCTAACACATCTCCCCACCCTTTCCTGGTAAGAATATTAGCGCCACCTAACGCAATTGCCTTGGTATTGGACATTTCAACATCACTACTAATATGCGTAATAATGTTGCCCCCCCCTAACATGCCAGAAACCAAATCACCTGCACCAAGCTTAGTCAGCACATTAGCACCGCCCACCAGCACCGAGGACACATTACCGTTACCCTTTTGGACCATGAGATTAAAACCGCCAGCACCTGACCAGTTCGCTCTACCATTACCAATATGCGTGTGCGTATTATAACCACCCAACATCATCACTTGGCTGTTGCCATTGCCTTTATGAATCGAGATATTACCAACCGCCAGAAGATGGGCCAGATAACGGCCATCACCGACTCGTACAAGAACATTTGCTGCACCGCCAGCGTTAACATCCATTTCTCCATGCTGACTTTGGTTAACGATAACGTTTGCTAAACCAGCACCACGGAATGTTAAATCGCCCTCTTCACCACTTTTTACAATAACGTTAGCAGCACCGCCGCCTGCAAAATCGACATTGCCACGGGTAACACTAGAGTTAATAACGTTTCCACCACCCACGCCGTTAAACTGGATGTTACCGGAACTATCACCATTGTTGGTTAATGAGTTCACAAGCTCTTGCTGGCTATATTCTTCGGTATGTGCTAACCGATCAAAGGCACGACGTACCGTTGTATTATGGCTATATTGAAGCTGGCTCAACATGTAGCCACCCGCACTCATAGAGAGATAACCGTTTGCAAATGAAATATCTTCATCAGCCAGATTACTGGTATGATCGCCTGCTTTGAACCACGCGCTAGCAAAGTATTTGAGTTCCTGCGTAATTGGATCGTTTTCTAGCTCAACGACGACTACCTTGGTGTATGATTCCAGATATTTGGCATACACATAAGTATTCGGCTGACGATTCGATTTCACTGCGGAAACATCAACTTTTTGACTATTGTAAAAGATCGATCGTCCCCCCATTTTTGCATTAAGGAGCATGATATCTTCTACTTTAACCGTCGTTCCGCCAGCATAAACAACCCACTCGTTTTCAGATAAACTCTCCCCAACCACACAACAACAAATAGTAATAGGCTGACGGTGCTCAACAATTAAATTGGAAAGACGGTAGGCACCATTAATGTTTATATCGATAAATCCATTAGCTGAAGATATATCCGTTGAAGCAAGATCTTTAAGGTGATCGCCTTCTTTATACCAAGAGGTAGAGTAATAATTGAGATTACCGGTTTCAGGATCGTTAAAAAGATGCACTTTGCTGATCTTGGTATATATTTCGTCAACAAACGCAAAGAGATAAGTATCAGGCTCAATCGTTGATTTAATGCCTGTCACTGGCTGGGACTCCTGAATCCAACTTCCTCCCATCGTCGCTGTCGTTAAGACGATCTCACCAGCTTTAGCATATTCCAGTGATTCACCGCGAGGGCGGTCATTTGCGCCTATTCTTAATATTTCGTTGTAAGCACCGATACCGGAGAAGCTAATATTGCCGTGCCCAATATCAGAATAAATTTTGTTATAACCGCCAATACCTTCAAAAGTAATATCACCGCGAGTCCGTACGTAGATATCTTCTTTTTGGCGAATACGCTTAATCCGGTTAGATGCTCCAGCACCGCGCAAAGTAATATCACCTTCTTTACCTTTGCGTATAATGTGATTATCTGCTCCTGCGCCAGTGAAATTAATATTACCGCTTTCAATCCGCGAGCTGATGCTATTTGCAGCACCAGCACCATTAAACGTTACATCTCCATTGCTTCCACTGTAACGGTCATACCAGGTGTGATCGATTTGGTTACCTGCTCCTGCGCCATCAAAGTACAAATTACCCTGATTAATTTCATGCCATAATTTATTGTAGCCACCAGCACCTTTAAAGCTTACGTCACCAGTCAGACCTTTACGGATCATTTCGTTATAAACAGCCGCACCAGCAAAATCCAGCTCACCGTGGTTACCTGTGTGATTCAGGGAAGCGCCACCTGCAACGCCAGAAAATAAAACATCACCATCACCTCTTTTATCAATATCGGCGTAACCTGCCCCTCCTTTTACGGTCAAATTACCCGTAGAATCCTCGATTTCTAAATACGCGGCACCACTAACCACTGTGTCATTACCTGTACCGGTATATACCTTAGCCGCTATCGAACCCAACGTAATATAGTCATTCCCTCCGCGGGCATAAATGTAACCACCAAATCCAATAGCATCAATGTCATTATCATCATCATCAGCGAAATAATTCCCGGTAAAAAAATATTCTGCACTCCTGTTTGATGATTTACCCATAAGCAATCCCTTAGTTTGATATCAAAGTTAAAACTGTATCCGACGGACAATGTTGAATATCCTATTTCACGCACAATACAAACCCACTGCGCCTTCCAGAGAAAAAGAGCCGACAGAACAAATTATTAATAAATAATGCACAACAACGACAACATTAAACTCAGAAAAATATTAATCTGATGTATCTATAAACACGTTTAAATAAATAAATCGAATAAAATAAAAATTCAAAAACAATGTTTAACGAAGAATATAACGAATTAAAACTAAGATATAACGTTTTACAAATTATGACCAATTATTTATTATCTCTTTATGAAAATATTAATTACACTTATTACCAACGGCAATTAATACTTAAGAAACAATATTATTTTGAGATAATTACATAAAGAAATTTATAATGGTAATCTACCTGAAGAAATTAGGTAAGATAATGAATACATAGAAAAAATCCGGCATAAGCCATTTATACCCTATGGATTTCAAGATGGATCGCGACGGCAAGGGAGCGAATCCCCGGGAGCAGAGATAACTATGTCATAGAGAACTCTGTGACCGGGGTGAGTGAGTGCAGCCAACAAAGAGGCAACTTGAAAGATAACGGGTATATACCGGATTATGAAACAAACACAGGATCATTAGCCTCAATTAAATCATCACTGAACCTCTCCGTCACAACTGATTGTCAGTGCCATATTTAAAGCTCGAATTAAAACGACTTTATCCTCGCTATCTTCCAGCAAACTAAAATGGTTACCCGAAATAGGAATTAGCCGCAGCAAAGGAGCCGGTACTATCTGCGCCCAACCTAATGACGGCTCCATACTTAAAGGCCGTGGGTTGTCATCCGTAACCAAAGGAACGAGTGGAGAAGGTTCCATTGCATAGAACTGATGAAGAGTTACCGTTAATACTTGCGGTTCATAATCCCTGACGATTTGTGCATAATTTTCTATCTGTTCCCAACGCTTCGCGATCAAATTAGGACTCAGATTTAACGGGTATAACGCCAGTTCCTGCGCCGCGGCAATAAATTGCACCAAACTCAGTTCGTCGATTCTTTGGTACAATGCGGCAATCTCTTCAATGCGTTCTTCCCCTAAGTGCCTTACCAATTCAATAAAGAACTGAAGCTTAGGCGGTATTATCTGTTTCCTGGAATAGTGAGGCGCAGGCGTATCAATTAGCCCCAGAAAATTGATCGTCTCACCGGCATTCAAAAGTTGCTGAGCAATGGCATAAGCCAATATACCGCCAGAAGAGTAACCACATATTCGGTACGGGCCTGCCGGTTGAATGGCCTTCATAAAGATGATCATTCTTGTCACCTGCTGCTCTATCGTTGACATGGGTCCTTCACTGATAGACGGCCAAGGCAGCGCGTAAATTGGATAGCCTGATTGAATATGCTGGGCCAGCCCAAAAACATAGGAATAATCACCCATCCCACTGGGAACAAAGAACAACGGTAGCCTGGTTCCGTCAGGTCGCACAGGTATGGCATGACTCCGTGGCTGAGACAGCCAATCTGAGGTCATTTTTGCCGCCAGTTCCATCAGAACCGGAAATTGAAACAAATCATTCAATGTACATACCAAATCATAACCTGCGGCAAGGTTTACCATCCGCATGGCAAGTAATGAATGTCCTCCCAACGTAAAGAAGTTGTCATGTCGGCTAATCCGCTCAATACCCAATAACTCACGCCAGATAACCGCCAATGTGGTTTCTATTTCTCCCTGCGGAGCTTCATAAATCTGACGGGCAAAAGCCTCTTTACCCGGAGCAGGTAACGCCCGGCGATCTAACTTACCATTAGTGGTCAGCGGGAAGGCATCCAGACGCACAAAGGCTGTCGGCACCATGTAGTCAGGTAAAATTGTGCTCAGATAGGTACGCAGACTATTAACCAGCCCGTCCTCTGTGTCTGCCACCACATAAGCAACCAACCGCTTATCCTGTCCATCACTCAACGCCAGCACAGCCGCCTCACGCACCGCAAAATGCTCCGTTAACCGGGCTTCAATTTCTCCCGGTTCAACGCGGAAACCGCGAATTTTAACCTGCTGGTCATTCCGGCCAAGGAATTCCAAATTACCATCTGGCAGGTAGCGAGCCAGATCCCCGGTTCGGTACATACGCGCGTTCGGTACATCACTAAACGGATCTGTCAAAAAGCGTTCAGCGGTCAATTCCGGGCGATTGAGGTAACCACAAGCAACCCCATCACCGCCAACATAAATCTCACCAGCCACCCCTAACGGCACCGGCTGACCATCATCATCCAGCAAGTAAACACGCGTATTGGCTATCGGTCGGCCAATGGAGACCCTTGTCGCCCCCGGTGGTAACGCGGCAATACGGTACATGGTAGTAAAGGTAGTTCCTTCACTCGGACCATAAGTCTGCAATAATCGTTGTGGCGGACTGTTGTCCAAAACCTCAGCAATCACATGCAGAGCGGGGATATCTCCCCCGAAAATCAGAATTTTTATCTGCGGAAGAACCGGTGACAACGCTACAACCAGCCGATTAAATAATCCGACAGTTAGCCACAGAATCGTGACTCGATGATCCTGTAACACCCGTACCAACGCCTGCGGCGTTAACAAAGTGGCATGATCAATCACCACCAGTGCCCCACCGTTGAGCAAAGGCGCCCAGACTTCAAAGGTGCTGGCATCGAAAGCCGGGTTAGCGGTAAAGGACACCCGATCATCTTGCTTAATTTCCGCATAGCCATTGTTAATGACCAGCCGAACCACCGCGCGGTGAGGCACTACCACGCCTTTTGGTATACCGGTCGAGCCGGAGGTATACATGACATAAGCGGGGTCTGAACTGTGACCAGACCAATCAAGATTGAAACCTTCTTCTTCCCTGCTTGTGTCTGCCTGATCAGTAAGTCGAAATAACGGAACAGTAAGGCTAATCGGAATATCAACCCGCCCATCAGTAAGCAACAATTTGGCTGAACAATCGTTTATCAACCAATTTTTCCGCTCATCCGGCGCTCCGGGATCAATAGGAACATAAACGGCACCTACTTTGAGAATCGCCAACTGTGCCACCACCAGTTCAATCGAACGCTCTAACAGCAGTGCAACATGGTCATTCGGGCAAATTCCCTGTGCAATCAATTGACGGGCTAGCCGGTTAGCTTGAGTATTCAGTTCGGCATAGCTAAGGGTTTTATCTCCTGCGATCAATGCCGTGGCTTCCGAGGTTTTCTCCACCTGTTGTTCAAATAATTGATGAATACACAACTGATCGGGATAGATTGTTTCAGTGGCATTCCAGGTTCCCAGCAATAACGTGCGTTCAGCCTCCGGCAGGATGTCTGGCATCTGCACCGATATTTCCGGGGTCTGTTCAAGTGCTCGCACCAAACTTTCCAATGCTTGTTGCATATAACCGCATATACGTTTCGGATCAAACGGCTGAACAATTTGAGCCGTCAACCCTAGTGCATCACCAAAATCTTCCACCGACATGACAAACGGATAATTAGTACGCTCCTGTCCACCAAAGAGTTCAATACCACTTATCGTTTCATGCAAGGTTTGCAAAGAGGCATTATGTCGATAATTCAACAGAGTATTAAAGAGTGGCGTTCCGCCCGGTACACCACTACAACGCTGAGCTAACACCAGAGATGCATGCTCATGTTCCAGCAACTCAGCCAGCCGGGTATGTACTATCTGTACACTATCTCGTACTGGAGTATCATCTACATCCAGTCGTAATGGCAGGGTATTGATAAACAATCCCATTCCATTATCAACCCCTTCCCCCGCTTGCATACGCCCAAACAGGACAGTCCCGAACACCACCTGCTGTTGTCCGCTGGTACGCGACAACACCTGCGCCCAGGCAAGATGACACAAAGAAGCCAAACTCACACTCAAACGCCGGGCTTGACCCCGTAAGCGGTCATTAAGTTCAGCTGCCAGCATCTGGTGTGATTCTGTGACTTGCGAACCATCATGATGCACGTCTGTCAATCCGAATGGTAACGTCGGCTCATTGACTCCAGCCAACATGTCGGTAAAGAAGCGGGTATGCTCTTCCTGACTTACCCCCAATCGTGCCTGAGCCACCAGATTGCGGAAGGGAACCGGAACAGGCAAATTGTCCCCTTGTCCGGCAAGATACGCCTGAACTTCACGGTTCATCACCCCCAATGTTGTATGGTCACCAATCAGATGGTGCAGTAATTGCAGCACTATCCAGCGGCCATCCTGCTCCTGTGCCACCGCAAAGCGCAGCAATGGCGCCTGTTCCAAGCCAATACGATGTTGGCGTGTATCAAAACGTCGCATCAATTGATCACCAACCGGACCATCATCCGGGTGTAGGGTCAATTCAGTCACGGATAAAGGTGCTTGACGCCAAACCACCTGAACTGGAACCGATACCCCTTGCCAGATAAAAGCGGTACGCAAAATATCGTGACGATCAACTACCTGTTGAACCGCGGCCAGATAACGATCCAATAAAGGCCGGTCAGCAAAAGCCATTTGACTGACCAGTAGATACGGATCACCTTTATTTGCCAGTAGATGATGGAACAAAATACCATCCTGCAACGGTGACAAAGCATAGATATCCTGAATATTGGTCATCCCGCCCGGCACTTGCCCGATGATACGGTCAATTTCCGCCTGAGTCAGATCAATCAGTGGTAACATCTCTGGTGTCAATGTAGTCGCTGCCGGTGTCATAACATTAGGCGGTACCACCACAGCCCAGTACTGTCCCAGCGTTTGGGCAAGTTCAGACAACACCGGAAATTGGAACAAGTCACGCACGGCCAGCGTCAATCTAAGAGTACGCAAGCGCTCAACCATCCGCACAGCAAGCAACGAATGTCCCCCCAGCGCAAAGAAACTATCATGCCGACTGATCTGTTCAATTCCCAGCAATTCGCGCCAGATAGCCGCCAGTGTAGTTTCTGTCTCCCCCTGCGGGGCGGCATAAACCTGATGAGCAAAATCTTCCTCTGCCGGAACCGGCAGCGCCCGGCGATCCAGTTTGCCGTTAGGCGTCAGCGGAAAGGCATCCAGACACACAAAAGCCGCCGGCACCATATAGTCAGGCAAAATTATGCTCAAGTGGCGACGCAAGTTATTAACTAACCCGTCATCCGCTTGCGCCACCACATAGGCAATCAACCGTTTGTCTTGCCCGTCACCAGCAACTAACACGAGTGCTTCACGTACCGCAGAGTGCTCCATCAACCGAGCTTCTATTTCCCCCGGCTCAATACGGAAGCCCCTAATTTTAACCTGCTGATCATTACGGCCAACAAACACCAGATTGCCATCCGGCAAGTAACGCGCCAAATCTCCGGTTCGGTACATGCGCGCATTCGGGTCATTGCTAAATGGGTCCGTGAGAAAACGTTCAGTGGTCAGTTCTGGTTGGTTCAAATAGCCACGTGCTACACCAATACCGCCAATATACAGCTCACCTACCGCCCCCAGCGGCACCGGCTGACCGTCGGTACCCAGTAAATAAACACGTGTGTTGGCCGTCGGGCGACCCATCGGCACCCATTCATCGGTATAGTCTAGCGGGCAAGACCAGACAGTCGCACAAACAGTAATTTCCGTCGGGCCATAAGCATTGAACAGATTCACCCGACCACTCAGAGCCTGAAGCAGTGCTGCACTGGGTGCTTCACCACCCAATATTAATGTCGGTCTTATCGTCATCACCGGCAAACCCGCCCCCTCCCGGAGCATAGCTGGTGTCAAACAGGCATGTGTCACCGCCTGCTCTTCTAGGTAATGCCAAAGGTGATGTGGCTCCTGACGAACCATGTCGGCAGGAATATCTAAAGTGGCACCACCACATAGCGCCATCATGACTTCCCAAACACTGGCATCGAAACCAAACGAGGCGAACTGCAACATTCGGCTGCCTGAATGAACATCAAACTGAACAATTTTTTCCTGAATAAGATTAACTAACCCACGATGTTCAATCATCACCCCTTTCGGTGTGCCGGTTGAGCCAGAGGTATAAATCACATAGGCCAGATGACGGGAAGTCAATGAAGACACCAAGGGATTGCTGTCCGGTTGGTCAGGCAATGAATTCGGATCAAATAGAGTTAATCCGGCTAACGCTTTCTCGCCTAACGCATCACATCCAGCACTATCCGCCAGCAAAATCGCTGGCGCGGCATCGGTCAGAATATGTATTAAACGCTCACCCGGATAAGCCGGGTCCAGAGGTACATAGGCTCCGCCAGCTTTTAGTATTGCCAACAGCCCTATGACCATTGCAGGTGAGCGTGTTACGCAAATCGCTACTCGCTGATCCGGTACCACACCCAATGTAATAAGCTGGTGGGCCAGCCGGTTAGCACAGGTATTTAATTCGGCATAACTTAAACGCTGACCTTCATGCACCAACGCAATAGCATCAGGATGCTTTTCAACTTGTTGTTCAAATAACCGATGAATACACCATTGGTCAGGATACCAGGCATTTGTGGCATTCCAAGTTTCCAGTAATAGCCTGCGTTCCGCTGACGCCAAAATATCGATTTTTCCAACCAACTGCTGAGGATTAGCGGCCATCTCTTGCAGTATCGTATACAAATAACCTGTATGTCGTTCAATTGTCTGCCGATCAAACAATGCGGTGGCATAATTCAGATAACCCACAATCCTGCCATCCACCTCAGACAGATTCAGCTCAAGATCAAACTTAACCACATCAAAAGCGTGATCAACGGGTGAGATGGTCAACCCCGGTAGCCTCAATTCCATATTCTCATTGTTCTGCCAGGCAAACATCACTTGAAACAACGGGGTATGCGCCAATCGGCGCGGTGGCTGCACAATTTCTACCACCTGTTCAAATGGCAAATCCTGGTGTTCCTGTGCCGCCAGCGCGGTTTGCCGCACACGCGTAAGTAACTCGGTAATGTTCAGCGAACCTGATAAATCAATACGTAAAGCTAACGTATTGACAAAGAAACCGATCAGCGATTCCACCTCTTGGAGACTACGGCCCGCACTCGGCGTACCGATAACCAGATCTTCTTGACCTGACAAGCGCGACAGGACTATAGCCCAGGCTGACAACAGGGTCATAAATAGCGTGACACCCTGCCGTTCACTCAAATGTTTAAGGGATTTCGTTAACTCTGCATCCAAATTAACAGGCAATACATGTCCGACAAACGACTGGTGAGATGGACGTAGCCGATCAGTTGGCAAATCTAATAGGACCGGCGAGTCAGCTAGCGCAGCACGCCAATAATCAGATTGGATTTGGACTCGTTCAGCTGAAAGCCATTGACGTTGCCACGCGGCATAATCAGGGTATTGAATCGCCAACGGTGGCAACGGATCGGGCTGCTCTAGCAAGAAAGCCGAATAGAGGGCATTCAGCTCACGCATTAACACGCTAACAGACCAGCCGTCTGAAATAATGTGATGCTGGGTCAACAAGAATACATAATCATTGTCAGCCCGTTGTATCAGACAGGCACGGATCAACGGGCCACGGGTCAAATCGAATGACGTCTCAGCTTCCTGTATACACAAATGTTCAAGTTGTTGATCCACATCAGGCACTTTACGCAGATCGTATTTTTTCATTGGCAAGCCAAATTCCACTGACAACAGTTTAACTTGAGGCTGACCATCAACAGAGATGAATACAGAACGTAACGCTTCATGACGAGCAAACAGGCGATTAAGCACCTGCTGCCAGACAGCAATATCAAGCGGCCCCTGCAAACGCAGTGCTATGGGAATATGATAGGTATCACTGACTCCCTTAAATTGAGCCAGGAACCACAAGCGTTGTTGCGCGAATGACAGCGGCAACTCACCCTCACGAGATATTGGCATAATGGCGGGTAGTTTACTGCCTTGTTCTGTCAGTTGCTTACTCATCACCTCAGCAAAGGCGGCTAAAGAAGGGGATTTAAACAACATGGTCAGCGGCAATTCGATACCTAAAGCGGCTATTCGATTGATCATCCGCACAGCCAATAGTGAATGACCGCCCAGTGCGAAAAAGTTGTCATGGCGGCTAATCTGTTCAACCCCCAATAACTTGCGCCAAATAGCGGCCAAAGTAGTTTCCATCTCTCCTTGCGGCGCTGCATAAACCTGACGAGCAAACGCTTCTTCTCCCGGCGCGGGTAATGCCCGACGGTTCAGTTTACCGCCAGATGTCAGTGGAAATGTATCCAAACGCACAAAAGCCACCGGCATCATATAATCAGGCAAAATCATACTCAGATGGGTACGCAAACTATTAACTAATCCGTCATCCGCGTCTGCCACCACATAGGCAACCAGCCGCTTCTCCTGTCCGTCATCGAGAGCTAACACCGCGGCTTCACGCACCGCAAAATGTTCCGTTAACCGGGCTTCGATTTCCCCCGGTTCAACGCGGAAACCGCGAATTTTAACCTGTTGGTCATTACGGCCAAGGAATTCCAAATTACCGTCCGGCAGGTAGCGAGCCAGATCCCCGGTTCGATACATCCGCCCATTCTGTTCATCACTAAAGGGATCTGTTAGAAAACGCTCAGCCGTCAATTCCGGGCGATTGAGATAACCGCAGGCCACCCCATCTCCGCCAACATAAATCTCACCAACCACCCCCAACGGCACCGGCTGACCATAATCATCCAGCAAGTAAACACGCGTATTGGCTATCGGTCGGCCAATAGGCACTCTCATCGTTCCTTGTGGTAACGCGGCAATACGGTACATGGTGGTAAAAGTGGTTCCTTCACTCGGACCGTAAGCCTGCAATAATTGTTGCGGCGGGCTGTTGTCCAAAACCTTAGCAATCACATGCAGATCGGGGATATCTCCGCCGAAAATCAGGACTTTTATCTGCGGGAGAACCGAGGATAATTCTACTACCAGCCGGTTAAATAACCCGATAGTCAGCCACAGAATCGTAACTCGATGAACCTGTAACACCCGTACAAACTCCTGCGGCGTCAGCAAAGTGGCATAGTCAATTACCACCAGCGCCCCACCATTAAGCAAAGGCGCCCAGACTTCAAAGGTACTGGCATCAAAAGCCGGGTTAGCGGTGAAAGCAACCTTGTCATCCGGCCTGATTGCAACATAGCCGTTATTAATAACCAATCTGACCACCGCACGATGAGGCACCACCACGCCTTTTGGTGTACCGGTCGAGCCGGAGGTATACATGACATAAGCTGAATCTGAACTATGACAAGGTAAATCAAGATTGGCGCGATCTTCCGCTCTGATTGTTCCCATCTCACTGGAAAGACAGAACAGAGGAACTGCAAAATTAGTCGGAATATCAAATGGTAAATCAGTGATCAGTAACCGTGCTGAACAATCGTTTATCAACCTGTTTTTCCGCTCGTCCGGTACGCTGGGATCTATCGGCACGTATACAGCATCGACCTTGAGAATAGCCAGC
The DNA here is from genome assembly GCF_001280945.1 of Photorhabdus heterorhabditis. Taxonomy (NCBI): domain Bacteria; kingdom Pseudomonadati; phylum Pseudomonadota; class Gammaproteobacteria; order Enterobacterales; family Morganellaceae; genus Photorhabdus; species Photorhabdus heterorhabditis. The sequence goes on from NZ_LJCS01000040.1 coordinate 20,936, forward strand.
TGGGCCACCACCAGTTCAATCGAACGCTCTAACAGGATTACAACGCGATCACCCGGACAAATCCCTTGTGCTACCAATTGACGGGCCAGCCGGTTAGCACTGGCATTCAGCTCTGCATAACACAGCGCCTTATCTCCTGCTATCAACGCGACGGCATCCGGGGTTTTATCCACCTGTTGTTCAAATAACTGATGGATACACAACTGGTCAGGATAAGCGACTTCCGTCGTATTCCAGATTTTCAGCAGTAAATTCCTCTCTGCTTCCGGCAAGATTTCCAGCGCCCGAACGGGTTTTTCCGGGGTCTGTTCAAGCGCCTGTACCAGACTTTCCAGTGCTTGTTGCATATAGCCGCATACGCGTTCCGGATCAAACGGCTGGACGATTTGCGCTGTCAGTCCCAACGCATCACCAAAATCCTCCACCGACAGCACAAATGGATAGTTGGTCCGCTCCTGCGCACCAAGGAACTCAACACCGTTTATCATTTCATTCGAAGCTGCTAACGGCGCATTATGCCGATAGTTCAACAGAGTACTAAAGAGCGGGGTTCCACCCTGCACACCACTGCAACGCTGAGCCAATGCCAGCGAGGCGTGTTCATGCTCTAACAGCCCTGCCAACCGGGTATGTACCGCCTGTATGCTGTCCCGCACCGGGGTATCATCGATATCCAATCGTAGCGGCAAGGTATTAATAAACAGTCCCATGCCACTGTCAGCGCCTTCGCCCGCCTGCATACGCCCAAATAGCACCGTGCCGAACACCACTTTCTTCTGGCCGCTGGTACGAGACAACACTTGCGCCCAAGCCAGATGGCACAATGTGGCTAAACTTACCCCCAGACGCCGAGCCTGATCACGTAAACGGTCATTCAAGTCAGTCGTCAGCATCCGATGCGATTGTGTTACCTGTGAACCACCATGGTGTACCTCTATCAACCCAAACGGCAACGTCGGTTCCTCCACCTCCGCTAACATGTCGGTAAAGAAACAAGTATGCTCAACCTGATTGACACCCAATTGAACCTGAGCAATCAAATGACGGAAAGGTACCGGAACCGGCAGCCTGTTCTGCTGCCCGGTAAGATACGCCTGAACCTCACGGTTCATGACTTCCATCGTAGTATGATCGCCAATCAAGTGATGCAACAATTGCAACACCACCCAACGGCCATCAGTCTCCTGCGCCATCACAAAACGTAGCAGCGGAGCCTGACTCAAATCGATACGATGCTGGCGTGGATCAAACAATTGAGCTAACTGTTCGCAGATCGGTCCGTCAGCCAGGTTCAGCACCCGTTCCGCCACGGGTAATTGAACTTGACGACAAACCACCTGAGCCGGAACAGATAATCCCTGCCAAATAAAGGCAGTGCGCAAGATATCATGGCGATCAACCACCTGCTGAACCGCCGCCAGATAACGATCCAGCAAAGGTCGGTCAGCAAAAACCATTTGACTCGCTAACAGATACGGATCACCTTCGTTCGCCAGCAGATGATGGAACAAAATACCATCCTGCAACGGCGACAAAGCATAGATATCCTGAATATTGCTAATTCCGCCAGGCACCTGCTCGACGATGTAATCAATCTCTGACTGAGTTAGCGCAATCAACGGCAACATCTCCGGCGTCAACGCCTCAGTTACCGATGTAATGATATTAGGCGGCACCACCACAGCCTGATATTGTGCCAACGTTTGAGCAAGTTCAGACAGCACTGGAGATTTAAACAGATCACGCACTGCCAACGTTAAACCCAGATTACGCAAACGCTCAACCATCTGCACAGCGAGCAACGAATGTCCTCCCAGCGTGAAGAAACTATCGTGCCGGCTAATCTGCTCAACTCCCAACAAATCACGCCAGATAGCGGCCAAAGCAACCTCAGTGTCCCCTTGCGGTGCTTCATAAACCTGATGAGCAAAAGCGTCCTCTCCCGGAGCCGGTAATGCCTGACGATCTAATTTACCGTTAGAGGTCAACGGAAAAGCATCCAGACACACAAAAGCCGCTGGCACCATATATTCAGGCAGAATTGCACTTAAATAAGTCCGTAAACTATTAACCAATTCGTCATTCGCATCTGCCACCACATAGGCAACCAACCGCTTATCTTGCCCATCTCCCAACGCCAGTACAGCGGCCTCCCGTACCACAGGATATGCCATTAGCCGCGCTTCAATTTCCCCCGGTTCAATGCGGAAACCCCGAATTTTCACCTGTTGGTCATTACGGCCAAGGAACTCCAGATTACCGTCAGGCAAGAAGCGGGCCAGATCCCCGGTTCGATACATCCGCCCATTCTGTTCATCACTAAAGGGATCTGTTAGAAAACGCTCAGCCGTCAATTCCGGGCGATTGAGATAACCGCAGGCCACCCCATCTCCGCCAACATAAATCTCACCAACCACCCCCAACGGCACCGGCTGACCATAATCATCCAGCAAGTAAACACGCGTATTGGCTATCGGTCGGCCAATAGGCACTCTCATCGTTCCTTGTGGTAACGCGGCAATACGGTACATGGTGGTAAAAGTGGTTCCTTCACTCGGACCGTAAGCCTGTAATAATTGCTGTGGCGGGCTGTTGTCCAAAACCCCAGCAATTACATGTGGATCGGGGATATCCCCCCCGAAAATCAGAACTTTTATTTGCGGAAGAATGGGGGATAACCTTGCCACTAACCGGTTAAACAACCCAATAGTCAGCCACAGAATCGTGATTTGATGAGCCTGTAACGCTTGTACAAATTCCTGTGGTGTCAGCAAAGTAGCGCGATCAATAACCACCAATGTGCCACCGTTAAGCAAAGGCGCCCAGACTTCAAACGTACTGGCATCAAAAGCCGGGTTCGCCGTAAAAGCAACCTTGTCATCCAGCCCGATTGCGGCATAACCGTTATTAATAACCAGCCTGATTACCGCACGATGAGGCACCACCACGCCTTTTGGTGTGCCGGTCGAACCGGAGGTATACATGACATAAGCTGAATCTGAACTGAGACAAGGTACATTGAGATTGAAACACGCTTTCTCCCTGATGGTGTCCATCTCACTGGAGAGACGAAACAGCGGAACTGCAAGGTCAATCGGGATATCAAACTGCAAATCAGTGAGCAGCAATTTGGCTGAACAATCGTTTATCAACCCGTTTTTCCGTTCGTCCGGCACGCTGGGATCTATCGGCACATAAACAGCACCAGCTTTAAGAATGGCTAATTGTGCCACCACCAATTCAACCGAGCGTTCTAACATAATCGCCACGTGGTCATCCGGGCAAACCCGCAGTTCAATCAGTCGATGGGCCAATCGGTTAGCATAAGCATTCAGTTCCGCATAACTGAGGATTTTATCTCCCGCTATCAGCGCTGTCGCTACCGGGGTTTTCTCTGCCTGTTGTTCAAATAACTGATGAATACACAACTGGTCAGGATACGGTGCTTTAGTCGCATTCCAGATTTCCAACAGCAACCTGCGCTCCGCCGACGTCAGAATATCGATCTCCCCGACTGATTGCTGAGGGTTAGTCACCATCTCTTGCAGCACCGTGTACAGATACCCCAAATGCCGCTCGATGGTTTGTTGATCAAACAGGGCCGTTGCATAACTCAAATAACCAACAATCTTGCCATCCTTCTCAGACAAATTCAGTTCAAGATCAAACTTAGCGGTATCAAGGCATTGCTCGGCAGGTGAGACTGCCAACCCCGGCAGTTTCCAATCTGGATTCTCATTGTTCTGCCAGGCAAACATCACCTGAAACAGGGGCGTATGCGCCAATCGGCGCGGCGGTTGCACTATTTCCACCACTTGTTCAAATGGCAGATCCTGATGCTCCTGAGCTGCTAATGCCGTCTGACGCACACGAGCAAGCAACTCAACCACATTTGGCGCACCCGATAAATCGATACGTAAGGCCAACGTATTAACAAAAAAGCCGATCAACGATTCCACTTCCTGGCGACTGCGACCCGCACTTGGTGTACCAATAACCAGATCTTCCTGACCTGACAGACGCGATAAGACCATAGCCCAGGCTGACAGCAAGGTCATGAACAATGTGCCCCCCTGCTGCTCGCTCAAACGCTTCAAGGATTGGGTTAATTCGGCATCCAGATTGACAGGCAATAAATTCCCCGCAAATGATTGCTGGACAGGACGTGGTCGGTCAGTTGGCAAATCCAACAATACCGGCACATCAGCCAATATCGTGCGCCAATAGTCAGATTGGTTCTGAATACGCTCAGCCGAAAGCCACTGACGCTGCCAGGCGGCGTAATCAGGGTACTGAATCGGTAATGCAGGCAATGGATCAGGTTGCCCGGTCAGAAAAGCCGTATAGAGAGTACTTAATTCACGCATCAGTATGCTGACAGACCAGCCATCGAAAACAATATGATGCAGGGTCAACAGGAATAGGTAATCATCGTTAGCCAGTTGTATCAAAGCAGAGCGGATTAACGGCCCACGAGCGAGATTAAACCGTGTTTCAGACTCCTGCATGCGCAGATATTTAAGTTGTTTCTCCACATCAGGTACTTTACGCAGATCGTATTTTTTCATCGGCAGGCCAAATTCCGTCGGCAACAGTTCGATCTGGGGATGACCATCAACTGTCACAAATATGGAACGTAAAGCCTCATGACGAGCAAATAGGTGATTAAGTGCGCGCTGCCAGGCAGCGATATCGAACTGACCACGCAAACTCAATGCTACCGGGATATGATAGGTATTACTGACCTCGTCAAATTGGGCGAGGAACCACAAACGCTGTTGCGCAAATGACAGAGGTAACTCGCTATCGCGGGATATCGGCATGATTGCGGGTAATATGCTATCTGGTTCACCAAACTGAACACTCATCTTCTCGGCAAAAGCTGACAATGAAGGAAATTCAAATAACGTGCTCAACGGCAGTTTGATGCCTAAAGCGGCTATCCGGTTCATCATCCGAACAGCCAATAGTGAATGACCACCCAGTGCGAAAAAGTTGTCATGCCGACTTATCTGTCCAATTCCCAGCAATTCATGCCAGATAGTCGCCAAAGCAATCTCAGTTTCCCCTTGCGGCGCTTCATAGATCTGACGGGCAAAATCCTCTTCCCCCGGAGCCGGTAGCGCCCGGAGATCCCGTTTGTCGTTAGGTGTGAGCGGAAAGGCATCCAGACGCACGAAAGCCGCTGGCACCATATAGTCAGGTAAAATTGTACTTAAATGCTCACGCAGACCAACCACTAACCCGTCATCTGGCTCGGCCACCACATAAGCAACCAGCCGTTTATCTTGTCCATCACTTACCGCTAATACCAATGCTTCACTCACCGCCGGATGCTCGGTCAAACGCGCTTCGATTTCTCCCGGTTCAATCCGAAAACCCCGGATTTTAACCTGTTGGTCATTACGACCAACAAACACCAGATTGCCATCCGACAGGTAGCGGGCCAAATCCCCGGTTCGATACATGCGTGCATTCGGTACATCACTAAATGGATCTGTCAGAAAGCGTTCAGCGGTCAATTCCGGGCGATTAAAGTAACCACAGGCAACCCCATTGCCGCCAACATAAATCTCACCGGTCGCACCTAGTGGCACCGGTTGCCTATACGCGTCTAACAGATAGAGGCGCGTGTTAGCAATTGGCCGGCCAATAGGGATCTTTGCTACTCCCGGCGGTAACGCCGTAATGGGATATATCGTGGTAAAGGTGGTGCCTTCACTTGGGCCATAAGCTTGTAATAATTGTTGCGGCGGATTGTTGTCCAAAACCTGAGCGATCACATGCGGATCGAGGACCTCTCCGCCGAAAATCAAAATCTTGATCTGAGCAAGCACCGGAGACAACTCCGCCACCAACCGGTGAAGCAAGCCAACACTCATCCACAGAATAGTGATTCGATAAGCCTGTAAAGCTCGTACAAAATCCGATGGCGTCAGTAAAGTAGCATGGTCGATAACCACCAATGTTCCACCGTTGAGCAACGGCGCCCAAACTTCAAATGTGCTGGCATCAAAAGCGGGATTCGCTGTAAAGGCAACCCGATCATCCTGTCCGATTTCCGCATAGCCATTATTCATCACCAGTCGGACCACAGCACGATGAGGCACTACCACCCCTTTTGGTGTACCGGTCGAACCGGAGGTATACATAATATACGCTGACTTGGCGCTGAAACCGGGTAAGTCAAGATTGCAACGCTCCTCTTCCCTGTCCGTAATGGGATCGCTGGAGAGATGAAATAACGGCACAGCAAGACCAGTTGGGATATCAGCCTGCTCATCAGTGAGCAGCAATTTGGCTGAACAATCGTTTATCAGCCAATTTTTCCGCTTATCCGGCATTCTGGGATCGACGGGAACATAAACGGCACCAACTTTGAGAATAGCCAGTTGTACCACCACCAGCTCAACAGAGCGTTCTAATAAGATCGCCACATGGTCATCTGGTAAGATGCCCTGTTCAATCAGTTGACGAGCCAGTCGATTCGCACAAACATTCAGTTCCACGTAACTGAAAGTCTTATCTCCTGCTATCAGCGCTATGGCCTCTGGGGTTTTCTCCACCTGCTGTTCAAACAACTGATGAATGCATAGCTGGTCAGGATACGGCGCCTCGGTGGCGTTCCAGATTTTCAGCAACAGCTGTTGCTCTGCTTCTGGCAAGATGTTCAATCTGCGTACCGGTGTTTCTGGCGCCTGTTCAAGCACTTCCACCAGGCTTTCTAATGCCTGTTGCATATAACCACATACCCGTTCTGGATCAAACGGCTGCACCACTTGGGCGATCAACCCCAAAGTGGAACCACCGTCCTCTACCGACAGCACAAACGGATAGTTAGTACGTTCTTCTTCGCTAAGGAATTCAATACCCGGCACAACCTTATCCAGCGTCATCGGCTGATCGTTATGCAGATAGTTCAATAAGGAACTAAAAAGTGGCATTTCGCCCTGTACACCACTGCAACGCTGAGCCAGCGCTAACGATGCATGTTCATGATCCAACAATGCTGCTAATCGGGTATGTGCGGCCTGTACGCTGTCCCGTACCGAAGTGTCATCAATATCCAACCGCAACGGCAAGGTATTGATAAACAGCCCCATCCCGCTATCAGCCCCATCACCCGCCTGCATACGCCCAAACAATACCGTGCCAAACACCACCTGTTGCTGCCCGCTGGTACGCGACAATACCTGCGCCCAAGCCAAATGACACAAAGCAGCCAGACTAACGCCCAGACGCCTCGCCTGATTGCGCAAGCGGTCATTCAGCGTGGCTGTCAGCATTCGGTGCAATTGGGTGACTTGTGAACCATCACGATGGACCTCCACCAATCCAAACGGTAACGTCGGTTCATCTACCTCAGCCAGCATGTCAGTAAAGAAGCGGATATGCTCTTCCTGACTTACCCCCAATCGGGCTTGAGCCACTAAATTGCGGAAAGGTACCGGTGCAGGCAGACTACCCTCCTGCCCGGAAAAATACGCCTGAACTTCGTGGTTCATGATTTCCATCGTGGTATGGTCGCCAGTCAAATGATGCTGCAATTGCAATACTATCCAGCGACCATCCGTTTCCTGTGTCACTATAAAGCACAACAACGGTGCCTGGCCCAAATCGAGGTGATGCTGACGTAAGTCAAAACGCTGGGTTAACTGGTCAATAATTGGGCCATCAGCGGGATTCAGCATCAACTCAGTCACTGACAAAGGTGCCTGACGCCAAACGACCTGAGCCGGAACTGACAATCCTTCCCAGAGAAAAGCCGTACGTAAAATATCGTGACGATCAACCACCTGTTGAACCACTGCCAGATAACGGTCCAACAAAGGCCGATCATTGAAGGCCATCATATAGGCCAACAGATACGGGTCACCTTCATTTGTGAGTAAATGGTGGAACAAAATACCGTCCTGTAGCGGCGACAGGGCATAGATATCCTGAATATTGGCGATCCCTCCCGGCACCTGTCCGACGATACGGTCAATATCAAGCTGAGTTAGATCAATCAGTGGCAGCATCTCCGGCGTCAATACTGTCGTTGCCGATGTAATCACATTAGGCGGTACCACGACTATAGCCTGATGCTGCCCCAACATATGAGCAAGCTCAGACAATACTGGATATCGGAATAAATCGCGGGCAACCAACGTTAACCCAAGGTTACGCAGACGCTCAATCATCCGTAAGGCAAAGAGAGAATGACCACCCAACGCAAAAAAGTTGTCATGTCGGCTAATCTGCTCAATACCCAACAATTCACGCCAGATAGTCGCCAACGTGGCTTCTATTTCCCCCTGCGGTGCTGCATAAATCTGACGAGCAAAAGCCTCCTCACCCGGAGCAGGCAACGCCCGGCGATCTAACTTACCATTAGGAGTCAGCGGGAAGGCATCCAGACGCACAAAAGCCGCTGGCACCATGTAGTCAGGTAAAACTGTACTCAGGTAGGTACGCAGATTATTAACCAACTCCTCATCCGCGTCTGCCACCACGTAGGCAACTAACCGCTTATCCTGCCTATCATCCTGAACCAGCACAACAGCCTCACGTATCGCAGAATATTCCGTTAGTCGAGCTTCGATTTCTCCCGGTTCAATGCGGAAACCCCGAATTTTAACCTGCTGGTCATTACGGCCAAGGAATTCCAAATTACCGTCCGACAAATAGCGCGCTAAATCCCCGGTTCGATACATCCGCGCATTCGTCTTATGACTAAATGGATCGACCAGAAAGCGCTCAGCGGTCAATTCCGGGCGATTGAGATAACCGCTGGCCACCCCATCACCGCCAATATAAATCTCACCGCTACCCCCCAACGGCACCGGCTGACCATAATCATCCAGCAAGTAAACACGCGTATTGGCTATCGGTCGGCCAATGGGAACCTTCGCCATCCCCGGAGGTAACAACGCGATACGATACATCGTGGTAAACGTCGTTCCTTCCGTCGGGCCATAGGCTTGCAATAACTGTTGAGGCGAATTTTTGTCCAAAACCTTAGCAATTACATGCCGATCGGGAATATCCCCCCCGAAAATCAGCATTTTTATCTGTGGAAGCACCGAGGACAACTCAGCTACCAATCGGTTAAATAACCCAATCGTTAACCACAAAATCGTGATGTGATGAGCTTGTAACTCCTGTATAAACGCTTGCGGCGTCAGCAACGTGGCATGATCAATCACCACCAACGCTCCACCATTAAGTAAAGGCGCCCAGATTTCAAAGGTACTGGCATCGAAAGCCGGGTTAGCGGTGAAAGCAACCCGGTCATCCTGCCCGATTTCTGCATAGCCATTATCAATAACCAGCCGAATTACCGCATGATGAGGTACGATGACTCCTTTGGGTGTACCCGTCGAACCAGAGGTATACATGACATAAGCAGCGTCTGAACTGCGACAAGGTAAATCAAGATTGAAATCCGTCTCATCTTCCCCGGGCGCATCTACCTCCGCAGAAATACACAATAACGGAACAATCAGGCCAATCGGGATATCAGACTGTACATCAGTGATGAGTAACCGAGCTGAGCAATCGTTTATCAACCTGTTTTTCCGCTCGTCCGGCACACTAGGATCGATAGGAACATAAACGGCCCCCGCTTTGAGGATAGCCAACTGTGCTACCACCAGTTCAATCGAACGCTCTAACAGGATTACAATGTGATCACCCGGGCTAATCCCCAGAGCAATCAATTGACGAGCCAGTCGGTTAACACCCGCATTGAGTTCAGCATAGCTAAGGGTCTTATCTCCTGCTATCAATGCGGTGGCCGCCGGAGTTTTCTCCACCTGTTGTTCGAATAGCTGATGAATACACAGCTGGTCAGGATAGATTGTTTCAGTGGCGTTCCAGGTTTCCAACAGTAGTGTGCGTTCGGACTCAGGTAATAAATTAAGCTGCCAAACTGGTATTTCATCACCTACTTTTTCCGCTGATGCCAACACCTGTAAATGTTCACTCATCCGCTGAACATCTTCTACGAGCAAACGAGTTGCATCGTAGATCCAGCGAAAACCACCCTGTGCATTAATCTGCAATGTCAGAAGTTCACCTGACACATCCTTCTCCCACTGTCTGTCATCCTTTATGACCGAGACAGCAATCCGCCATGGCTGGCAGGTTGTTAACGCTGGAATAACACTTAATGCAGGAGAACGGGAAAGAAGGTCACAACAAAATGTACGGTGTTGCGCTAAACATGTAAGTTCGTTACTAATCCAGTCAGCGACTACACTCCACGGCTTATCAAATGCTACCTCAATCGCCATGGGAACCACCGGTGACAAACCAGCCAATAAACCCAGTTCATCTTTTGCTTCATCCACATACCAACCGATTTGGAACTTGGTCTGATGAGTCAAACGCGCCAGATAAATGGCGAATGTCTGCAACAACATCGGCAATGGATCTGTTTCACTGTTTTTCGGCAACGGAGGTTGCCAGACACTCATTGCCCATCTGGGTTCTACCTGCTCCCCGGCAATTTCGAAAGGTAATTGGAATGGCTGCCAAGAGGCAAGACGCTCACACCAGAATGATTCACTGGGTGCCAATGACTGGAGAGTATTTTTTACATTCTGTGCTTGTTGTGGAGAAAGCAAAGGTAATGATTTACCCGGCCTGAGTTCTGATATAGCAGCCAGTTCACCAGCAGATAATAATTTGCCTTCAAGAGTGGTAAACCCACCAATCCGCACATCTCCACTGCCCGTCGTGACTTGCCAGGCGTTCTCTTCTACATCAATCAACGTACCTGGTGCCGCCTGAGAACAACAGTTCAACCGTTCAAGCCAGGAAATTCGCACGGTGCCCTGCTTAAGCAACACTTTCGGACAGCCCAGTGGATTTAGATAATTCTCGCCAAAATCTAAGGCCCGTACCAACGCTGACAATACTTCACCCGGCTGCTCCCAACACAGATATCCCCCACCATCAGGCCGATGTGACTGAGCATAAAAACTCCGTTGCGAGAGATCTTGTAGATGGGTCACCAACGTGCCCTGACCAAGATCCTGCAACAATTTAATAAATCCTTCCTGAGCAGCCTGATAACATTTTAGATTCAATGAAAATGCACTATCGTGTTCCCCAATAGATACCGGCCATTGCACAGCAATATCACAGGTATCCACACCCGCTTCAATGCAATGCCAGGAAATAGCATAATGTGCCTCCTGCGCTAACAACGCCCAAGAAGTGGCATGACAACCCGCATAGCGGGGTAAGGGGCTATCGTGATAGTTAAAAGCGCCGCCGCGAATCTGTTCAATCAACGACATAGGCAGAATGATCGGACTAGCGATTGAGAAAAGCCAATCGACAGGGTGTAGCATGATTTGCTGTTGTAATGCGTCAACAGAGTCCACACAAACGATTCCTTGCTGGACAGCCCAAGTTTGCAAAACATCATCATCAGTTAGCACCGCTTGTATTGTATGCCCAGCCGATTGAATTTGCTCGGCACAGAATACTGCAAGAGTTGTTCCTCCCACCACGACACAGATACGTGATGAAGTAGGAATATTATTTACGTTATTGATTATATTTTCTGACGTCTGAGAGGGGAGTGCTACTTTAAGGACATTTCCCGCGTTAGCAATGCTATCTTTCATTTACAACCTCAACAATTCTGTTAGATATTTGAAAACTGTCTTTCCCGACAGTCATCAAAGTGCTTTCTTTTACTTTTCCCCGTTTTATCTTTGGAGGAATAAAGACGGACTTGCCAAGCATCAATCAAGATACTCAGACAATACTTTCTCTCTGGCATTGAGTGTAAATAACCGCTTGATTAACCATGCTGTGGTGATAATTCACCTAACAATGGAATAAATGATTCATTCTATGAACCGTAAACAAGCACTCTGTTTCGTCCCTGTTTTTTATATCAATGTCTATGATGAGTTGGCGTTTAATTCCATGACTTAAAAAGGATTTATAGACGACTAATTGGTATGAGTTGACTTCGATCACGCTCCAAAAATAAAGATTATCATTCTAATAATGAACAAAAAACCCCTGCCAAAGCAACTTATTAAACATTTACAAATACATCCTGTATATTTAATTACTCAAAGATATAAGTTTAGGTTAGAATCAATTTCACCACATGTTATTTAATAATAAAACCCTATGATTAATGTGAAAGTTAATTATATTTAACTTCGTAAAGAAATAATTTCAAATTAAAATCAACCTTATTATATACCCAATGGATTTCAAGATGGATCGCGACGGCAAGGGAGCAAATCCCCGGGAGCATAGATAACTATGTCATAGATAACTATGTGACCTGGGTGAATGAGTGCAGCCAACAAAGAGGCAACTTGAAAGATAAAGGGTATATATTATTGGATTATAATATAGCTAAGATTACCATTAATGCAATACCGTATTGATTATCAGGCAACATATTCTAAGAAAACTATTCTTTGATGTGATTTATCGGATGGTGCAAACAGGATTCAAGCTTTATACCCAATAGATTTCAAGATGCATCACGACGGCAAGGGAGCAAATCCCCGGGAGCATAGATAACTATGTCATAGATAACTCTGTGACCGGGGTGAGTGAGTGTAGCCAACAAAGAGACAGCTTGAAAGATAACAGGTATACCTCAATTAAATTAAACACCGATTTTATATATCTAATTTTCATTCAATAAATTAATAATAATTTACCGAAATAAATAATTAATAAACACCCACCTCACTACAATAATTAACCGATAAATGATTCGTAATAACTCCAATTTAACATCAAAAAAATGATTCATATCAACAAGAATAGGAATATTATTAATAAAATACGCAATAGTTAATCCTATAGCTATTATAGCCTATATTTCTACAATATCTTTCAGAAAAAAAACTCACCTTCGCCACAGGATGGCAAAAAGAACAGCACCGCAAACCCTGCGGTGCTGTGTTATTATCGTCTTGATTATTTACCGATTTTCGGTAATGGCCCTAATTTCACCCCTTCTGGATAGTATTTCCATCCATCACGAATACGGATGTTTTCCTCCCAAGGCAGTTTATATTCACCGTTTGCCAAGTCACGTACCCAAGTCAGATAGTTAGCTCTCTCACCACCGGGTTTACCAACATAACCCCGACAACCAAGATTAAAAATACTGTTTTCCAGCGCCCAATTCTCACGAGCTTTATCCACCAGACGCGGGAACAATTCGGCGGTAACAATTTCCCACGGGTTACGCTGCCCTTGTTGAATAACGTTACCATCGTAGTTACAAATTGTACCTTCACCGAAGTAATAGAAAACCTCATCGTAACCGGCCAAATTAACCGATACGGTATACATCAGGTTTTGCCAAGCATTGGTACGATTAGTCCAGATCCACTGGTCATTAACTTGAGTAGAATAACCGGAAATGCGAATAAAGACGTTACAACCTTTATAAGCTGCCTCACGTGCCAACTCAGGAAACATACCATCATGACAGATACAAACCGCCAATTTTGAACCTTTAGGTCCCTCACAGACCGGCATACCCATATTGCCCGGCATCCAAGGTTCAATTGGCACCCAAGGTTGTAACTTACGGTAATGCAGTACAATCTCACCTTTATTGTTAATAATAATAGCGGTGTTATAAGGAGATAGTAACGGATCTTCATTACGCTCCATTACCGAGAAAACGCCCCAAATATCATTGTGAATACAGGCCGAACGAAAACAGTCAACTTCTGGACCGTCCAACAATAACAACATCTCATCATAGGTCCAGATCTTCGTATTTAATCCCTGTGTGGAATATTCCGGGAATACGATAATATCCAGATCAGGATAACCCACTTTCGTTGAATCTATCGTTTTACAAATCTGTTTCACCTGAACCTGAATATCTTCAGGTCCTTTAATTATAGGAACAGGATATTGAATAGCCGCAATTAATAATGCTTCATCCCATGCACTTACACTTCCAGTACTGCCCATAGTAAACCTCTAAATAAATCATAGTGACAAATTAAATGACAAGTTTCATCATTATACTGACCAAATAGGCCACGACTTTATTTTCATCTGTCGTTAAGCGATCTTACCAACGCATAATAACGCCGCTTTTCATCACCAAAATGCGATCCATAACATCAAATAAAAAAATTAATAATTTTGGAGTAAGAAATTCTTTTATTAACGCGGGCATGAGTTTGTCCGATCTGAGTTGCTAATAAGAGAGTAAATAAGTTAACCGGTCGGATGGGGGATGTGGAAAGATAGATTTAAAACTATTGCATGTAAGTTAAACAGCCTTATCTTGATAATCATATTCATTTTTGTTAATAAAAAATCGTACTGATATAACTTTTCTACAAGATTCAGATAACATTTTACTATTATATGTCATTCATGCCTGAGGACTTCGTGAACAACTTTATTGTAAAAGATCTGATAGCCCCTCAGACACTGCGGTTTCTGCTTATTAACCCACTCAGATCATTTACTCACTAACTATTCTTTTTCTGATAGTTACCTTCCAGAATCCAAAGGTTTAAATTCAAATTATCGTAAGTAACTTTGATTAACACAAACATTTAATTCTATTTAAATTAATGGATTTCCGGCAAGGGTAGAAAAAGGAAGGAAACAAACAGATTATAAATGAAATTATTTCTACCATTTTATTTTCCCTGAATAAATCATTAACAGCATTAAAATAAAATCACACAAGGTAATCATGCAAATCATTAACAATTAATTGGAATAAATAATTTTAGAAGTCATTTAACAACATCATCATATCAATACAATTAATTAAAAAATACGATATTAATTTCAACCATTATTTGATTAGGTAGCTTAATTTTCTACAAATAAATTCAACCATAACATTGATACCGACATTAAATAATCATGCTGACAAATCCATCAAATACTATAACCAATAGATTTCAAGTTGCAGCGCAGCAGCAAGTGAATGCATCCCCAAGAATAGGGGTAACTATAGTCCCTCCAACAGCAGAAACACCTGCTCCCCAAGCGACTCACAATCCTCTTACCGGATCTTGTCCTTCCGGGTGATCACCTTTGGCATGTTTTGACAATGCTGCCGAAATCTCTTGAGGAGATTTACCTTCATTTAGCATAGCGGTAGCCAGACTGGATGCTGACCGACCGTAATCCATCATTCCTTTGAGTAAGCTCAGGGCATTATTGTCAGTAACAACGCATTCCATTGCGAGGCTAACCGCCGAACACCGATTTTTCAAATACAATCAATAAGTTACGACTAGATTTATCCCTGTGCAGCTTGATACCCAGCCTATAATGCCCCGATGCGCTTCTTCAGCCTAATAGTCCACTTTACCCAGATGCAGTTAAAGAACAACAGTCTGCTCAGTAAGTAAGCGTTTAACTTTACTTCCTCCATTGTGATGTTGACGGAGTAGGCTAAAAAAACAGTCCCGGCTTTTACAAACCGGGGTGGGTTCTAATCATCATATTAAATCTATGTTGATTTTTATTTTATCCAGATCAACAGTGATTTCACACCCTGACCATAGCACCGGCATGACCCGTTATTACAGTCAGCATCCCAGCTTGCATCTTAAAGGCAACTGGCTGGAAGAAGCCGGATTTGCCACCGGACAAGAGGTAAACATCACCATTGAACGGGGACAGTTGATTATCCGGCTGGCTAATGAAGGATAATTAGCTGGTATATAAAGTAAAATCTCAGCGTTGTTGGCCGAGATTTATTTTTAAAACATAAATTCTTACCTTTAGTTAACTTCACCAATATACCAGTATTCAGAATAATAAGGCTTTCCCTCGTCATCTTCACTTATTCTAAGAACACCTAGTTCTGAAAAACCATCGGGTAATCGTAAGTTCCATTCTTTGCATAAGCTTCGTTCACTCAATAAAGTTATTTTACCAAACCGACTATATCCATTACGTGTATGTTCATTAAAATACTCCTCAGATGTGAATATACATAATTCACTTGAAAACATATCAGGAAATACAATGGAACAAGTAATTCTTATATTATTTTCGTTGTTTGGCTTCGTTTTATAAATGTTATAAGCTGCATCTATCAAATCTTGAGCACAAATAGATTGAATGTTTTTATTTGTCTGTTTTCCTTGCACCAATGCTGAATGCACTGGAATTTTCACATTCCAGTAACCATAAGAATAATCATTTTCAGTGATAACAGGAAAATAGGTTCTATATGACTCGGACCATATTTTCAAGGAACGTAGTCTACGTGGTATACCACGTAGTTTTTTATTGCTCAACGCTATTCTACGCATAGACATTTATAATTTCCTTCCTTTAGCAGCATCAGTTTTGGTCTGGTTTACCGTACCATCTAAGTTTAAGACAGCCTTAAATTTCCCTTTGTTATCAAAAATTTCAAGATGGTTTTTATGTTGACCATCAAGATATAGATGATCACCTTTTTGAATCACTTTTCCAATATTGTTATTGGCTTTGTAAACACTCTGCCCCTGATATATTTGGCTGGTTTTTTGTGTACTATTTTTTATTTGAGTACCAAAACCGGGTTGAGTAAGAAATTCTTTCATATTCCCAACCGCTCCCTGATTCGGTTGATACGATTGCTTGTCTTTTCCAACATCTCCACCGCTTTTTGCTCCAGCTTTACTGATCCCTCCAGCAATCCCCGCAGACGCAGTAATTCCCGTCTGCCCCATAATCTTCATGATTTCCTGGGTGGTTTCTTCTGAGCCGCCGGTGATTTGGGCACGATGGAGCACTAAATTCCGTGATGCGTCAATATTCGACATAGCACCCCGTAAATCAGCCCATTCCCGTACTTCCGCTGGCGTGAGGGAATCCAGTCCTTGCATTCTGGCTTTTTCCTGAATTTCGCCTATCCGAGCACTGTAGTCACCTTGCAATGCCCGCAGCTCTTTAGCAACGGCAACGCACTGGTCAGCCCCTGAACACGTTGCTATCCGCTCCTGAACCTTGTCATACTCTTGCCGATATTTATCCCTAACGGCAGAACGGCAACTGGTATCCCCCTGACAATTAACCAGTTCCTCACTGCGCGATTGGTTCTTCTCCACACTTAGGTGGTTGTTGTCCACAACAACGCATTCCATTGCGAAGTTGATTACCGAACTCCGATTTCCCCAATGCCCTCAGTCAGTTACAATCCGTTTTTTCCAGTGTGGTTTGAGGCTCGACCCACAACGCCCCGACGCGACTTTTTAGACCGATAAGTAACTTTACTTGACGCTGTTAAAAGGCAGTGCCTAAGAGCTGAGTATTTCCCTATATGGCTATTAACTGAATTGAGTTCTATTCCGGTGGGTTGATGCTGAAAGCTATAAAGTGAAATAGTCGTTCAAACAATTTCAGAAGAAATCTTGCCTCTTAAACTAGATGTCCGTTCAAGAGGCAGGAAATTACTTGAAATTATCCTATATTGGTTAAAATATTTTTGATTATAGATGTTACTGATTCATCTAGCCTTTTTTCATCGACTGTATAGATCAATAGCTCTATCTCATTCTCTGCATCAAATAAAATTGTGCGAAGCCACTTTTCTTCAAGTGCAACTATTTGATTTTCTGCTTTATAAATCTCTGACTGAATATCCTGTATTGTTATCTTTCCTTCAAGAAAGCTCCTACAAGCTCCTTTCAGACACTCAATTACTTCAGGGTAGATCCAATCATTCATTTCACACTCCTACGAAGGATCGTAACAATTACATTACCATTTTTTTCAGTCACGACACCAACATCACCATTCCAATATGTTGTCCGGGTAACACCATTAACAACACTGTTTTGTGGAGTACCAGTTTTAATTACATGATCTACAATGTTGGGCGTCACATTTCTACCAGGTCCGGTTGTTCCTGCTGGTGAACCAAGACCAGAAGGTTGCATTCTATCCACAGCATGTTGTGAATAAAGACGATCACCAATTTTGGCGTATTGCCGTCCATCAACAGTAGTTTTTTGATAATGTTGCCATGAATTCCACTCTAATTTTTCAGAAGGAGTTGTCGTCTTATTTCCAGTAATATTTTTATCAGCTAGAGAGCTTCCTTTCCCCTCAATGACGTCTGTCGACTGATACTTACTTAAAGACAAAAACGCTTTCGCTGCCGCAAACTGTATCAGCTTTGCTTCACTGGTAGGTATGCCACCGGCAACAATTTCCGCCGCCTTTTGCGGTGTCATCTGCTCATTTGATAACACGACATCCAATGGAACACCAAAGAAGTTCCCCCACGCAATAATCAGACCTTTTGCCGGGTCCTGACCATCCGGGACTTGCCCTTTTAGGTAGTGAGTTAAGGCTGCGTTGATTTCTTCAGGTGTTGCCCCGGATTGAGCCATCTTTTGAGCCAGCGACTCCGCACCTTCAAAATGTTTAGCGCCTTCGGCACCAAACAGACTTCCCATGCTAAGGGCATTATTATCCGCTGCGTTCTTCCCTGCCTGCGCCCCAGTGAGGGCGCTGGCGGTGGAGTCACCAGCAATACCGCCTGCCAATCCTGCCGCCAGGGTGGAAAGGGTGCTGATAGTTTGCTTCTGCTCCTCCGTTAACTCACTGACTTTGGCCCCATCACCGTAAAGTTGCTTAATCAGGACCTGAGCCGCCAGCTCCCCCGACGCGGCACCGGCTGCGCCTGACAAGGCATTATTGCCGCTGACCTCTGCCGCTACCGCGCCTAAAATCGCATGGGCTAATGTATTGGTGGCGATATCTACCTGATGGGTTTGCGGGTCGGTGGTCATCTCCTTAATCACCCCGGCCAGATACGGTGAAGCCCCCCCAGCCAGCGCTTGACCCAGATTGTTCCCCGCCAGTCCCTGAATGGCGGCGGTCGCCGCCTGTAACGCTTTCTGATAGGTGCCGCCAGTCCCAAAACCCGAGTCATTCAGCGCCTGATGATAGGCGGCGGTGTAGATTTGGCTTTTAATGTCTTCCATGCTCGGGTCGGCGTGACCCGTTTTCGCCAGGGTGGCTTTGGCAGCTTCAATATCCTGTTCACTAAGATGGTCCAGTTTCGCTTTCGCCGCGTTGGTGGCGATAATTTTCCCTTCCGTCCCGGCTATTTCGGTCATCTGGGCGCTGAGTTCGCCCATCAGTTGCGCCTGTTTCAGCCGCTGTTGTTCCTTTTCCTTATCAAATATCGGACTCAGGACATTGGCGGCGTTATCGGTGTCGCGGCTAAGGGTCGCGACATCCTGCGTCTGGTGCGCCTTATCCCGGATAATCAGGGTGCCGTCACTGACGGCGGCGTGCGTGGTGGTGCTGTCATGGCCCTGGTTATTGGAACCGCTCAGTGCATTGACTGCCAGATTGTTCAGCCGCTGACCAGCGGTCGGTTTGCCGACGCTGACCCCCGCACTCTGCTGCTCAACCTTAAAATCCGCCTGATTCTGAATATCTTTAAAGCCCAGTGTGCCGGTGTTGAGGGTGTTTTTGGTTTTGTCAGCGTGACTGGCTATCACCGCACCGTCCAGCTGGGTGTGGTCGCCGACATTCACCTGATAGCCCCCTTGACCGGCAAACAGCCCGGTCTGCTCCTGCACGCTGTCATAGCTGCTGTGGAGTTTGCTGCGGCTGGCATTCAGGCTTAATGTGCCGTCCGGCTTCGGACCCACGGTGGCATTGACCCCGGCTCGGGCATTGTGCTGCTGGCTGTCATAGCGCTGGTGGTCCTGTTCACTGCTTAATGTCAGATGGCGTTTCACCTCGGCGGTCAGCTGTTCGCCACTGACCTGCGCCCCCTGCAGCGTGGTATCCCGGCCACTGTTGAGGGTAACGGTCTGTCCTGCCTCTAATGTGGTGTGCGTGTGACTGACCCCGTTGCCATTTTCATGGCCGCGGCCCCGACTGACATTGGCCGACGCCGTCAAACCGGTGCTGCCCGGGCCGGCGGTGACACCCACGCCCAGCGCGCTACCGTGGCTACTGTTTTTGCCGACAGTCTGTTCGGTGTTCTGGCTGGAACTCAGTTGGATGTCTCGGCTGGCATTGAGTTGCAGGTCTTGACCCGCCTGTAACTGGCTGCCCTGCACGCGGATATCGCCATTCTGGCCTGATGCGCCTTTGCCATCCCCTTTGGCGGTTATCGTGAGGTTATCCCCGGCAGTGAGGTGGCTGCCCTGTTGGGTGGTCTGGCGGTGCTGCTGTTCTGAACGTGAAGACTGGCGACCGTAAGACAGGCTCACCCCGGCCAGATTATTATTGCCTTTTTCGTCACTGCCCTGCGCTTCCGCCAGTCGGGCCGCCTGGGTGGCCTGAACCCCGCTGAGCGCGGCCTGGGTATTTTGCAACGCTTTCAGGCGCGGGTCGGCGGTCTGCTGCGCGGTCCGGGCCGTCTGTACCGCGCTGTTGATGGCGCCGCCTGCCGTGCCACTGAGCGCCACGGTTAAGCCGCTTTGCTTTTGTTCGGTTTTCGTCAGGGTGGTGTGATGATTTTCCGCACTGGTGATACTGACGCTCT
>NZ_LJCS01000041.1:0-41175 GCF_001280945.1 Photorhabdus heterorhabditis
CTGATATTATGGGCTATTTTTAGCCTGTTATGGGTTGTCAGTCCCAATAACAGGCAATCAATCTCTGTGGGTTTATTTTCAATGCCAGTCTTTTGCGACACCCTCTTTACGGCGGGGAGCAGTCACCTGAGGTGTATTATGGCTACTTCCACAACGCGTTTTGAGGCGCGCATGAGTCCTGATCTACATGCCCTGATTAAACGTGCCGCTGAAATTCAGGGACGTACTATGACTGATTTTGTCGTGTCTGCTGCACAAGATGCCGCGCGGCGCGCGATTGAGCAATCAGAGGTACTCCGTTTGTCTCTGGCTGATCAGACGTGTTTTGCGCAGGCGTTACTGAATCCACCGGAACCTACTCCGGCGCTTGAGCGTGCATTTGCACGTCGCCGCTCTCTGTTACGATCAGAATGAGTTCCATGATGTTTAATGTTATGCAACTCAACGAAGAACACGATCGTGATTCATTCTACAGTGGTTCAGAACCTCTGGATGGTTACTTTCAGAGACAGGTTGGTCAAGATGTTAGGCGCCGCGTAGCAGCTTGTTTTGTTGCGCTTCATGATCACCGTGTGGCTGGATATTATACTCTGGCTGCTGCCAGTATACAGTTGACCGACCTCCCGGTGACCATGATCAAGAAACTACCACGATACCCAACAGTGCCGGCAGTGCGGATGGGGGGGTTAGCCGTTGATCGGGCATTCAGAAATCAGGGATTAGGTGGAGCGTTGCTGGCCGATGCTCTTGAGAGAACCATTCGTTCCGAAATTGCGTCTTGTGCACTGTTTGTTGACGCAAAAGATGATAATGCAGCGCAATTTTACCAGTATCACGGTTTTATTGCTTTACCCGATTCGCCATTTAACTTATTCCTCCCTCTAACGGCGGTGAATAAAAAGGAGAAAAAATAAGAAGTTCACCTGTGATAGCGCTGAATGAACAAGTTTATTGGCTATTTTTGCAATAGTTTTGTTCAACGCTTGAATAACCATTGCAGCAATGAAATGGGAATGATACAACCGATATATCAGATTCTTAATTGTTATCAATCATTGTTATTTCGTCAGATTAAGGTGAGGTAAATGAATCAGGTATATAATTTCAGTTCGGGTCCCGCTATGCTGCCGGTTGAAGTATTGCGTAGAGCAGAACAGGAACTGTGCAACTGGCAGGGCATTGGGACTTCGATTATGGAGGTTAGTCACCGTGGGAAGGCGTTTGTCGCGGTGGCAAAAGAAGCAGAAAATGATCTGCGAGATTTATTGTCAGTCCCTGAAAACTATAAGGTCTTGTTTTGCCATGGTGGTGCCCGCGGTCAATTTGCTGCTATCCCAATGAACCTGCTGGGTAACAAGGTTAAAGCTGATTATATTGATGGTGGTTATTGGGCTGCATGTGCCGTTAAAGAAGCAGAAAAATACTGCACGCCGAATGTGATTAATATTAAAACTGAGATTAATGGCTTGAAAAGCATTAAGCCAATGAGCGAATGGGTATTGAGTAATGATGCAGCATATGTTCATTATTGCCCAAATGAGACCATTGATGGGATCGAAATTCATCAAGAACCGGATTTTGATGATAACAAAGTTGTTATTGCTGATTACTCTTCCTCGATACTTTCCAAACCACTGGATGTCAGCCGTTACGGTATGATTTATGCGGGAGCGCAGAAAAATATTGGTCCTGCGGGTCTTACTCTGGTTATTGTTCGTGAAGATTTATTAGGTCAAGCCCGTCAAGAAATCCCGTCCATTCTTGATTATGCTGTTTTGGCAAAGAATGATTCCATGTTCAACACGCCGCCAACTTTTGCCTGGTATCTCTCGGGTCTGGTCTTTAAGTGGCTGAAAGAGCAGGGGGGATTACAAGAGATGGCAAAACGTAATCAGGCTAAAGCTGAGCTGCTTTATAATGCTATTGATAACAGTGATTTCTATCGTAACCAGATTGCCCCTGAAAATCGTTCTCTGATGAATGTACCGTTCCAAACGGCAGATGCTTCACTGGATAACAAATTTCTGACAGAAGCGGATGCACAAGGATTGCAGGCACTGAAAGGGCACCGTATTTCCGGCGGTATGCGCGCTTCTATTTATAATGCTATGCCGATAGAAGGTGTGCGGGCTTTGGTCGATTTTATGGCTGATTTTGAGCGCCGTAACGGTTGATTTGTCAACTTTAACCGGGAACATGTGTTCCCGGAATATTCAGTGCTAGCAATATTTCCTCAAACATATAGAGGTATATACCCTGTGGATTTCAAGATGGATCGCGACGGCAAGGGAGCGAATCCCCGGGAGCCTAGATAACTCTGTGACCGGGGTGAGTGCAGCCAACAAAGAGGCAACTTGAAAGATAACGGGTATAGAATAATTTAATCAACAACCGGAGATCTTGTTGTTTATGCAATCCCTGACGCTACAACCTATTTCCTCCATTAATGGAACCATTAACTTGCCAGGGTCAAAAAGTGTTTCCAACCGCGCATTATTACTGGCGGCTTTTGCTGAAGGTACAACCTGTCTGACTAACTTGTTGGATAGTGATGATATCCGCCATATGCTCAATGCATTGACTGAGCTAGGTGTTAGTTATCGTTTGTCTGATGATCGTACCCGTTGCGAAGTTGACGGTATGGGTGGATTGATTACGGGTAAAGGGCCGGTAGAGCTGTTTCTGGGTAATGCTGGGACGGCAATGCGCCCACTGGCCGCCGCCTTATGCCTTGGCAAGAATAACATTATTCTTACCGGTGAACCTCGGATGAAAGAGCGCCCAATTGGTCATCTTGTCGATGCTTTGCGCCAAGGTGGAGCAGAAATTGATTATCTGGAACAAGAAAATTATCCACCGTTACACATTCAAGGCGGTTTTATCGGCGGTAAAGTCACCGTAGATGGTGGTGTTTCCAGCCAGTTTCTCACTGCATTACTGATGACCGCACCATTGGCAGAAAATGATTGTGAGATTCATATTCAGGGTGAATTGGTTTCTAAGCCTTATATTGATATCACTTTGGCATTAATGAAAAGCTTCGGTATTACCGTCGGGCACGATCAATATCAGGTTTTCTATATTAAAGGCCAGCAAAAATACCGCTCTCCGGGTCATTATTTGGTTGAAGGTGATGCCTCTTCTGCTTCTTATTTTCTGGCGGCAGCAGCAATTAAAGGAGGTACTGTGCGCGTGACCGGGATTGGTAAATACAGCCTTCAGGGAGATACCAAATTTGCCAATGTATTGGAAAAAATGGGCGCGAAAATTCGCTGGGGTGATGACTTTATTGAATGTGAACGTGGCATATTGACTGGCGTTGATATGGATATGAATGAAATCCCCGATGCGGCAATGACAATCGCAACGGCTGCATTATTTGCGCAGGGGGAAACAGTGATTCGCAATATATACAACTGGCGGGTAAAAGAAACCGATCGGCTTCATGCAATGGCAACTGAATTACGTAAAGTTGGTGCTGAGGTAGAAGAAGGGCGAGATTACATCCGAATCACACCACCACAAAGAATATTACCTGCGGAAATTGGTACTTATAACGATCACCGGATGGCAATGTGCTTCTCATTGGTGGCTCTGTCTGATACACCGGTTACTATTCTCGATCCAGGTTGTACAGCAAAAACTTTCCCTGATTATTTCAATCAATTGGAAAGATTGAGTCAGCGTAAGTCATAATCATTGATGATTATGACTCAATCAAGCACATTTCTTTGATCGAAACCAAGAATGTGCTTATTCCGATCACCCTCTGAGTGAGTATAATAAGCTACAGATATTGATTGTTTTATTGAGTAAGATTCAGCATTCGGCGAAGAGTGAATTTGCCATGCTAAAGGAGAACAATAATGGTGGCGATAGCCCCAGTGATAACTGTTGATGGGCCAAGTGGTGCAGGTAAAGGAACTTTATGTCAGGCATTGGCAGAAGCTTTAGGCTGGCAATTACTTGATTCCGGTGCTATTTATCGAGTATTAGCGCTGGCAGCGATTCATCATCAGGTGGATATTCGGTCCGAAGATGCATTAGTTCCTCTGGCTGCTAATCTTGATGTACGCTTTGTCCCGGAAAAAGGGGAGCTCAGTGTGATACTCGAAGGCGAAGATGTCAGTAATGAAATCCGTACTGAAACGGTCGGAAATACCGCTTCGCAGGTAGCCGCTTTCCCACGGGTTCGTGAAGCGTTATTACGGCGCCAGCGTGCTTTTCGGGGTGCACCGGGTTTGATTGCTGATGGTCGTGATATGGGAACCGTTGTATTTTCTGATGCGCCAGTGAAAATATTTCTTGATGCAAGTGCAGAAGAACGCGCGCGCAGACGTATGCTACAGTTGCAGGAAAAGGGCTTTAGTGTTAACTTTGAATGTCTTTTGTCCGAGATACAGGAGCGTGATTATCGTGACCGTAATCGGGCAGTTGCACCATTAGCGCCCGCAGAAGACGCATTAATACTGGATTCAACCAGTATGTCTATCGAAGAAGTTATCGATAAAGCGCTAAGTTATGCGAAAAAAATTCTTTCATTACCTAAGCGATTTTAAGTTTTTAGCTTATAATTGAGGGTGATGTACTAAAAATTAGGTATGTAGGTTAATAAAATTTTCTGCATACCAGGCAACCTTGTAACAGGGAATTGTGGCAAGGCATGTAAAACAACCCCATTCGGCTGGAGGCTAAGTGGACGTTAAATTAAAACTCTTGAAGACCATTAACATGACAGAATCTTTTGCTCAACTCTTTGAAGAATCCCTGCAATCTATCGAAACTCGCCCGGGCGCTATTGTTCGCGGTGTAGTTGTCGCTATCGATAAAGACGTTGTACTGGTTGATGCAGGTCTGAAATCAGAATCTGCTATTCCTGTAGAACAGTTTAAAAATGTTCAGGGTGAGCTGGAAATCCAGGTTGGTGATGAAATTGATGTTGCACTGGATGCTGTAGAAGATGGTTTCGGTGAAACTGTACTGTCCCGTGAGAAAGCAAAACGCCATGAAGCATGGTTGATGCTGGAAAAAGCTTACGAAGACGCAGAAACAGTTACCGGTATTATCAACGGCAAAGTGAAGGGCGGCTTTACAGTCGAACTGAACGGTATCCGTGCATTCCTGCCTGGTTCTCTGGTTGATGTTCGTCCAGTTCGTGATACTACTCACCTGGAAGGTAAAGAGCTTGAGTTTAAAGTCATCAAGCTGGATCAGAAACGCAACAACGTAGTTGTTTCCCGTCGTGCTGTTATCGAATCTGAAAACAGTGCAGAACGTGATCAACTGCTGGAAAACCTGCAAGAAGGTATGGAAGTTAAAGGTATCGTTAAGAACCTGACTGACTACGGTGCATTCGTTGATCTGGGCGGCGTTGATGGCTTACTGCACATTACCGATATGGCTTGGAAACGTGTTAAACATCCAAGTGAAATCGTCAATGTGGGTGATGAAATCACAGTTAAAGTACTGAAATTCGACCGTGAGCGTACCCGTGTATCTCTGGGCCTGAAACAACTGGGCGAAGATCCTTGGGTAGCTATCGCTAAACGTTACCCAGAAAGTACTAAACTGACTGGCCGCGTAACTAACCTGACTGATTACGGCTGCTTCGTAGAAATCGAAGAGGGCGTTGAAGGTCTGGTACACGTTTCAGAAATGGATTGGACCAACAAAAACATCCACCCATCCAAAGTTGTTAACGTTGGTGATGTTGTGGAAGTTATGGTTCTGGATATCGATGAAGAACGTCGTCGTATCTCCCTGGGTCTGAAACAGTGTAAAGCTAACCCATGGCAGCTGTTTGCTGAAACTCACAACAAAAATGACCGCGTTGAAGGCAAGATCAAGTCTATCACTGACTTCGGTATCTTCATTGGTCTGGATGGCGGTATTGACGGCCTGGTTCACTTGTCTGACATCTCCTGGAACGTTACCGGTGAAGAAGCAGTTCGTGAATACAAAAAAGGCGACGAAATTGCCGCTGTTGTTCTGCAAGTTGATGCAGAGCGTGAGCGTATCTCTTTGGGCATCAAACAATTGGCGGAAGATCCATTCAATAACTACCTGTCTGTAAACAAGAAAGGTGTTATTGTTACTGGTAAAGTCACCGCAGTTGATGCTAAAGGTGCGACAGTAGAACTGGCTGACGGCGTTGAAGGTTATCTGCGTGCATCAGAAGCTTCTCGTGACCGTGTTGAAGATGCAACTCTGGTTCTGAACGTTGGCGATGCAGTTGAAGCTAAATATACTGGTGTTGATCGCAAAAACCGCGTAATCAACCTGTCTGTTCGCGCTAAAGACGAAGCTGACGAAAAAGATGCTATCGCTTCTGTGAACAAACAAGAAGATGCGAACTTTGCTAACAATGCAATGGCTGAAGCTTTCAAAGCAGCTAAAGGCGAATAATTTAAGTGATAACGATGGATAACACATTAGTGTGTTATCCAAACGGTAGTTTAGGGAGGTACTAATGACCAAGTCTGAATTAATTGAAAGGCTTGCTGGCCAGCAATCTCATATTTCGGCCAAGACCGTTGAAGATGCAGTGAAAGAAATGCTCGATCATATGGCTGAAACTTTGGCAGATGGTGAGCGGATAGAAGTGCGCGGATTCGGCAGTTTTTCTCTTCACTACCGTGCTCCGCGTGTAGGTCGTAACCCTAAAACGGGTGATAAAGTGGAATTGGAAGGTAAATACGTTCCTCATTTTAAACCCGGTAAAGAGTTACGTGATCGCGTAAATATCTACGATTAAGTTTGAAGATAACGAGTTATTACTTATTTTTAATTTCAAACAGCACCTTTGGGTGCTGTTTTTATTAATAGTTCAGCTTTTTGGTCAGCATTTTGATTTACTTAAAGCTCATGTATAAGAAAATCTCAGATTAAATAATGTTATTGAATATGAAAAGAAATATAGCCCAAGTATAATCAAAGTGACACCGCTGGCATAATTAATAAACTTGATAACACGATAATTAAGCATTTTTTTGGAGAAAAATATAATGGTGTTAATAAATGCAACCCAAAAAATAACACCAATAATTGTTCCCGATGCACCGATAGCTAAACCGTATTTGTCTGATGTAATATTGTTGAGTTGTGCACTTACAGATAACCAAAAGATAATATTGTAGGGATTTAATAGTGTTAACAATACACCATCAAAAAACTGTCTATGATAGGGAGTGGAGATGATATTGATATTTTCTTCATTTTTCCTATTTATAAAGCTGATAATACCAAACCAAATTACCATTAATGCACCTAAAAAACCAAAAATAGGCATAAAAATAGTATTAGAAAACAATTGTAATATACCAAATCCTAAAAGTAATAAATAAATTATATCAGCAAAACAAGCACCTAAACCAAAAACCACTGCATGAAGACAACTGATATTCAAGTGCCTGCGCATAATTTCTATATTTATAGGACCAACGGGAGCCGCAGCTCCCAGACCTAAAAGAAAAAATGTCCCTAATGTACTCATTACAGCGATCATATAGTTAATTCCATAACATTAGATGTTTATTTAGTGATAATCCTATAAAGCTTTGCAATGATATTCTACACCCGTCAGAAAAACTGCGAATTGCATGAGGTTTCCGGGTATTTATTATTATTAAATCCCCTTGTTCTGGTTTTATGAGAATGGACTGCGGGAGAGAGCCTCGCCAATCATATTCTGGATTGTCTTCAATTAATTCGGTGATAGGAATAGCAGGGACATCCCACAGCTCTAGCTCTCCTCCATTTGTCGGTGTTTTTATGTATATATTCACAGAGAATTGACCCAGTAAATTGATGGATTGTTGTTGAAGGCCATCAAAATGAGGTTGTTTTTCAACCATGAAAGAGCGTTCGGGCCTTCTCATAACCCTGGCAATCCCAGCATGCATCTTTTTACCTTCAAAATTTGCGATACTGGCTCCGGCAGACCACACTTCATCCAACTCTAGACGGAATTTGTCGAAAGGCGCTAGCAATGGGGCACAGAAATTTCTGACGTCTCTTATTGCGGATAATGCATTATCAAAATATTTTTTATAACTATCGCTATCTTTGGATTTGCCAAAAGTTGTGTTGTAAGAAACGCCGATTCTATCAACACCATAATCAACTAAAACAATATCATCTCCTTTTTTCAAGTCATGAGGGTGACATTCCAGATTTTTATGGGAGAGAAAAAAATCAGAGAGTTTGTTTGCAAGATGACTATCTACATACTGTTTTATATGAATTGCTAACGCTTCATTATTAAATAACTTAGTAAGATCATGTTCTCGTAAAGAATCTGATACAATTATTTCATTGTTCATAAAAACCACCTTGTTATATCTAACATGATTTTAGATGATTTTTTCCACATAGAACGTGCTGGAAAATATTTTCAATATTCTATATGAAGTAATAATATTTAATCAATGTGATTTTAATTCTAAAAATTAGATGTGAATTTCAATTGATTTAACTAATTTAATATAATATCTGGAAATAACAATTTCAAAAAGAAGTTAATTTAATATTCAATTGTGATGATAAATAGATGATGTGATTTCTTTCGTGAATTATTTATGGTTTAGATTGTGCGTTTTTATACCCAATAGATTTCAATTTGCAGCGTGGCGGCAAGAGAACGCATCCCCAGGAGTATAGATAACGATGTGACTGGGGTAAGTGAACGCAGCCAACAAAGCAGCAGCTTGAAGGATGAAGGGTATATCTGTAATGCGGGCATGATATCGCGATATATTTTACTTGATACTTTTGTCGAATATAAAGAAGAAAAATAAAAAACAATATGCTCGCATCAGTAAAAAACTCATCATATAACTAACTTGAAATTCACGTAAAAAATATTTTGCGAAGCGGCTCGCATTAGTTTTTGAAATTTTTCTTAATATAAAATTAATTTGTGAAGGTGTTTGATAATTCTTTAGGTGCTTATGGCTGCTTTGGAAAAGATAAGGAATACTCTGTTGCGAAAATAAAAGGGTAAGGATGAATAAGGATGTGGCTTTCAGTTTTGATAAACAGGATAACGATAAATTGGAAGCAACCGATTCCGGTAATCAGCGTTAATCAGGCTGCGATAGCAATTATTATCGGTATTATACCCTTGCTTTTTTTGCCTGAATTACCCCAGAAATGGCAAATTATTACATTTTTGTTATTGGCTCTATTCTGTTTATTTTTGCCATTTTGTATTTGCCGGATGATCTCAATTTCATTGCTGGCATTTCTGCTAGGGTGTTGGCAGGGAAATCATCTGCTTGAACAAATAATCTATCTTAGTGAGAGAGGACATATATCGCAGGCTATTATTGAAAGCTTGTCGTTGGGTGATGAGGGAAAAAACAAAGTTCTTCTTCGCCTGATTAAAACGGAAGATAAAATTATTTTTCCGCCGCTGTATGTCTCTGCTTATTGGGATTTTCCCTCTGACACTT
Organism: Photorhabdus heterorhabditis; assembly: GCF_001280945.1. Lineage (NCBI taxonomy): Bacteria > Pseudomonadati > Pseudomonadota > Gammaproteobacteria > Enterobacterales > Morganellaceae > Photorhabdus > Photorhabdus heterorhabditis. The sequence continues at coordinate 9,453 of NZ_LJCS01000041.1, forward strand.
TGTGTGCTGGTCAAAAATGGCAGTTAAACATGAAATTACGACCTGTTCATAGCCAGCTAAATCAAGGTGGTTATGATAGTCAGCGTAGAGCATTGGCTATTCGTCAACCTCTGACAGGAAAAGTGATCCATGCTGAATTAATTGATGAAAAATGTAATTTACGCCAGCAATTGGTCAGTAATATTGCGCCGGCTATTCGTGAGTTAAAACATAGTGGCATTGCAATGGCATTAGCCTTTGGTGAGCGTCAATGGTTGAGCAAGGAGAATAATTTATTATTACAGCAAACAGGCACGGCGCATCTTATGGCGATTTCAGGGTTACATATTACTGTTGCCAGTATGTTTGGTTGGTGGATGGCAAGATTCTTGCAACTCTTTTTTCCTATCCATTGGATAGGGCACAGATTCCCACTGATCTCTGGCTGGATAGTCGCAATGATTTATGTATGGCTATCGGGTTGGGGTATTCCGGCTATTCGCGCCTTACTGGGTTTGACACTTTGGCTTTATTTACGTTATAGAAATATTCTGTGTTTCCCTTGGCAATGGGCATTGTGGACTGCTGCAATTATTCTGTTATTTGATCCTCTGACCGTGCTTTCTGACAGCTTTTGGCTCTCTTTCTTTGCCGTGATGGCGCTAATGTTCTGGTTTCGCTGGGCACCGTTGGTTGAACCATTTCGTTATGGTTGGAAATGGTTGTGGCTGCGTGGGTTATATATGCAAATGGGCATGATGTTGATGCTTATTCCCCTCCAACTATTATTGTTTCATGGCGTTAATTTTTCCGCTCTATTTGCTAATTTCTGGGCAGTGCCAATCATCTCTTTTATTACTGTTCCGTTGATCATGTTGGCATTAATCAGCGCTTTTTGTCCTTTTATTCACGCTTTACTATGGCAATTGGTTGATTATTCTGTGACTTTCTCTTTGATCCCTTTGCCTGTTTTGCAACAGTCATGGAGTGAAACGGGTGGTTTTCCCATCTTGATAACGTTTATTGGCTGGTTTGTCGTTATTATCTGGCGATTCGCTTGGTGGCAATCATATAAGTTACTGATTGGCATTTTTTTAGGTGTCATGCTCTGTTATTTGAGGCGTAATGAAGAATATCTGTGGCGATTTTCTATGCTGGATGTTGGGCATGGGCTTGCTGTTCTCATTGAGAAAGATGGCAAGGCGTTGATTTTTGATACCGGTAATCGCTGGGAAACGGGCAGTGTGGCTGAGAGAATGATAATTCCTTATTTGCGCTGGCACAGATTAACGCTGGAGCAAATTATTATTAGTCATAATCATCTGGACCATACCGGTGGGTTGGAATTCTTACAACGGAAATATCCTGATATTGCTGTCAGAAGTCCTTTAACCGACAATAAACATCTTCCCTGTATACGCGGTGAACAGTGGCAATGGCAAGGATTGAGCTTCCGGGTATTATGGCCGCCAGAAAGGGTAGTGAATGCGGGTAATAATGAATCCTGTGTCATTCGTGTAGAAGATGGTAAACATAGCGTGTTGCTGACCGGGGATCTGGAAAAACAGGCGGAATATAAGCTACTGGGAATAGAAAAAGACAATTTAAGATCGACAATATTGCAGGTTCCACATCATGGTAGTAATACCTCATCTACAGCTGCCTTTATTCACACGGTTGCTCCACAATATGCATTTGCTTCTGTCGCACGTTATAGCCCATGGCGGCTTCCGTCGATTAAGGTACAACGACGTTATCGCAAAGCCGGGGTGGAATGGCGTAGTACCTCAGTATCCGGGCAGATAACCGGTTGTTTTTACAGCGATCACGTTGAGATTATCGGATACAGACAACAAATTATGTCACGCTGGTATCATCAGTGGTTTGGTATTCGAGGCGATCATGAGTAGAATAACCTGCTATTTCTTTTGGTGTTGGTAACTCAATAATGAATGATAAAGACCTTTCTACCTGGCAGACGTTTCGCCGACTATGGCCAATCATTTCTCCGTTTAGGATTGGGCTGATAGTTGCTGCGGTTGCACTAATTATTAATGCTGCCGGTGATACATTAATGCTTTCATTGCTTAAGCCTTTACTGGATGAAGGTTTCGGCAAAGCAAGCACTGATGTACTGAAATGGATGCCGCTGATCGTGATTGCTCTGATGGTTATGCGTGGGCTATCCGGGTTTGTATCAAGTTATTGTATCTCTTGGGTCTCCGGTAAAGTGGTGATGCAGATGCGCCGTCGTCTGTTTGGTCATATGATGGGGATGCCGGTATCATTTTTTGATCAGCAATCCACTGGCACTCTGCTTTCCCGTATTACTTACGATTCTGAGCAGGTGGCTTCTTCCTCTTCTAGTGCATTAATTACCGTGGTTAGGGAAGGGGCATCAATTATCGGTCTGTTTATTTTGATGTTTTACTATAGCTGGCAATTATCTCTGATCCTGATTGTGATTGCGCCGATAGTCTCATTGGTTATTCGCTCGGTATCAAAGCGGTTTCGCAATATCAGTAAAAATATGCAGAACAGCATGGGACAAGTGACTGCCAGTGCTGAGCAGATGCTGAAAGGGCACAAAGAAGTGTTGATTTTCGGTGGGCAAAAAGTAGAAACCGAACGCTTTAATAAAGTCAGTAACAATATGCGTCAGCAAGGCATGAAGATGGTTTCTGCTTCATCGATTTCTGATCCCATTATTCAGCTTATTGCTTCATTTGCTTTGGCTTTCGTCCTGTATGCAGCAAGTTTTCCGGAGATTATGGATACACTGACTGCGGGTAAAATTACCGTGGTATTCTCATCAATGATTGCGTTGATGCGTCCGTTAAAATCTTTGACTAATGTTAACGCACAATTCCAGCGTGGCATGGCGGCCTGTCAGACTCTGTTTGCTATTCTGGATATGGAGCAGGAAAAAGATGAAGGCAAATTGGAGCTTAAAAAAGCGGACGGTAATATTGAATTCCGTAATGTGACTTTCTGTTACCCGACTAAAGAACTGCCAGCGTTACAAAACATTTCTATACATATTCCGGCTGGAAAAATTGTTGCTTTAGTTGGGCGCTCTGGCTCGGGTAAATCCACAATAGCGAATTTGCTGACTCGTTTTTATGATGTCAATGAAGGCAGTATTCTGCTTGATGACCATGATTTACGGGAATATACGCTTTCTTCTTTGCGCGGACAGGTTGCTCTGGTATCGCAGAATGTGCATTTGTTTAATGACACGGTAGCGAACAATATTGCTTATGCCAGTGAAAACCAATATAGCCGTGAAGAGATTGAGCGGGCGGCTGAAATGGCTTATGCAATGGATTTTATCAGGAAACTGGATAACGGCCTGGATACCATGATTGGTGAAAATGGGGTGTTGCTTTCTGGTGGTCAGCGTCAACGTATTGCTATCGCGCGTGCTTTATTGCGTGATTCTCCGGTTCTTATTCTTGATGAGGCAACTTCGGCACTGGATACTGAATCCGAGCGGGCAATTCAGGCGGCATTGGATGAATTGCAGAAGAATAGAACTTCACTGGTGATTGCACATCGTCTGTCAACCATTGAGAAAGCCGATGAAATTCTGGTTATTGAAGATGGGCATATTGTTGAACGAGGTAATCATCTCTCTCTGCTGGAGAAAAATGGCGTTTACTCACAACTACATCGGATGCAATTTGGGCAATGATTGAGCGCATATGGTCAGGCCGCTCATGGCTTTATTTGCTGTTGTTACCTTTTTCAGCCCTTTATGGGCTGATAAGTGGATTACGGCGGTTGAGTTATAAAATTGGGCTGAGTAAGTCTTGGAAAGCGCCTGTACCTGTTGTGGTCGTGGGTAATTTGACTGCCGGAGGTAATGGTAAAACTCCGGTAGTTATCTGGCTGGTGGAACAGTTACAGAAAAAAGGCTATCGGGTTGGTGTTGTTTCTCGCGGTTATGGTGGTAAAGCAGAAAATTACCCTTTGCTGGTGACTGAAAATATCACAACGGCTCAAGCAGGTGATGAACCTGTGCTGATTCATCGTCGTACTGGTTCACCTGTGGCGGTTGCTCCAAGGCGGGTTGAAGCAGTAAAAGCATTATTGGCAAGTACACCACTGGATATCATCGTTACTGATGATGGTTTACAGCACTATGCTTTGCAACGGGATTTTGAAATCGCTGTGATTGATGGTGTGCGCCGCTTTGGTAATGGTTGGTGGCTGCCGGCTGGTCCGATGCGTGAATTATCTGGGCGATTGAATACGGTTAATACCATTATTACAAATGGTGGTACGCCTCAGTCAGGCGAATTATCCATGACATTAGCTGGTGGGCTGGCGGTGAATATGGTTAGTGGTGAAAAGCGAATGGTGAACCTTATACCTGATGTTGTTGCTATGGCCGGAATTGGGCATCCGCCACGGTTTTTTGCTACTCTGCAACAGTTAGGTGCTGACTTACAAAAAGAGTGTGCGTTTGCCGATCATCAAATGTACACCAAAGATCAATTGAACCATCTGGCTGATGCAAACCAGAATTTACTCATGACGGAAAAAGATGCAGTTAAGTGTTTTAATTTTGCTCAGTCCAATTGGTGGTACTTACCGGTAGATGCTCAATTACCGCAGGAAAAGGGGCAAGTGATGTTGGATAGCATCTGTTCACTATTATCCGTTAGTAAATTGTCCGTCAGTAAAAAAACTGAGTAAATTTCAAAAGTATGCAGTGACTGCTCTGCTGGTTGGGCTTTTTACGATAACCTCATTTAGATAAGAATTTCTAATGTTTTTGCTGAGTTATTCTTTGCCAATTTATACAATTTTAATAGTTGCTCCCAGATTTATTTGATTTTCTGCTATTGTTGAATGATATTAAAATTATCCATTGTGGCGGAGTGGCTGAACAACCGTTTTGTGTAGTTGATTCAAATTGTATAGTTGATTCAAATTGTATAGTTGATTCAGGCAGTCGCAATGTTGGCGGGATACTTGTTTGTATCCAATTACTCAAGCAAATGCACTACTCAAGTTAAGGGTATTTTAAGTATTGAAATGGAGATGGAGCTTTATTCGAAAACTTAATAAAGAGTAGCAAACATCAAAAACAATAGATTGAATTATTGTGAGATGAACAGAAGGGAAAGTTATCATGACATTACAATTACAAATGGGCAGAGTAAAATGGTTTGATGAGAATAAAGGATATGGTGTTATTTCTCCACAGGATGGCGGGCAAGACATATTTGTCAGTAGAAAAGCGATTGCCAATACAAAAAATAAATCACTTACAGAAGGGCAGAATGTAGAGTTCTCAATTATTCGCAACGGTTATAGTTTAACCGCAGCAGATGTGATTGCATTCTAGTTCTCTATCTTATGGAGTTATTTTATTGTTATTCTTTAATAAAGAAGGAGCTTGAGCCATGTTTCGGACAAAGGCAATAGCTCTTTTTGAAGGTACTTTCGGTGAGTCCGGAGGGAGAACGAAGTGTGTCATTATTTCACATATCACGTTTGCGCTCCGGTTTCTCGCTGCTTGTGGTTTGTGTTCACGATTTGTTAACTAGCATGGTTTGCACCCAATATCTCTCCTGAGATAGTTCTAAATCTTCAACAAATTACCCTATTTGAATTCTTGTGGATAATATTGGGAAAAGGATCGAAAGATCAAATAACAAGAGTTAACGATGATACCGGGCTTATGTTATTCTGAGCCGTATTGAATCAAGGCTCCATAATTGGAGGATGTATGGATCACCGTTTACTCGAAATTATTGCTTGCCCTGTATGTAACGGAAAACTCAGCTACGATAAAGAGAATTTCGAACTTATCTGTAAGCTAGATCGACTTGCGTTTCCTGTGCGAGATGGCATTCCAGTCCTGTTAGATCACGAAGCTCGTGAATTACCTCTGGATGAGGAAAGATAAAGTATGTTCACAGTTATTATTCCTGCCCGCTTTGCTTCGACCCGCTTACCCGGAAAGCCATTAGCCGATATTCACGGCAAGCCAATGATTGTTCGTGTGATGGAGCGGGCTATACGCTCCGGTGCTAAACGCGTTATTGTGGCGACGGATAATCACGACGTTGTTTCAGCGGTTGTTGCTGCGGGGGGAGAGGCTTGCCTGACCAGTGCGAATCATCATTCTGGTACTGAACGGTTAGCGGAGGTTATCGACAAATATCAGTTCGCCGATGATGAAATTATCGTTAACGTTCAGGGAGACGAGCCGTTAATTCCTGAAGAGATTATTAAGCAGGTTGCAGAGAATTTGGCGGGTTGCAAAGCGGGAATGGCAACTCTGGCCGTCCAGATTGATAATGCAGAAGAAGCTTTTAACCCTAATGCCGTGAAAGTGGTGATGGATAAACAGGGTTATGCACTCTATTTCTCTAGGGCGACGATCCCGTGGGAGCGTGATCGTTTTATTCAATCGCGAGAAACGATTGGCGAGAATTTCCTGCGTCATATAGGTATTTATGCCTATCGTGCGGGTTTTATCCGTCGTTATGTACAATGGGAGCCGAGTCCATTAGAGCAGATTGAAATGCTGGAGCAATTACGAGTGCTTTGGTACGGCGAAAAAATTCATGTGGGAACAGCACTGAAAGCACCGGGAGCGGGGGTTGATACTCCAGAAGATTTAGCCGCAGTCAGAAAGGCATTGACTGAAATTTGATTACTGGTTTGAACCTATCCCAATAGATTTCAATTTGCAGCGCGGCGGCAAGAGAACGCATCCCCAGGAGCATAGATAACGATGTGACTGGGGTAAGTGAACGTAGCCAACAAAGCAGCAACTTGAAAGATGAAGGGTATATTCTTTGATTAACGAAAGCGCGGCATTAATTAATTGCGCTTTCGTTTCTCCCCGTTTTTCAGGAAATGGTTTACGGATCAAGTTGTGAATTTACCGGCTGAGAATTATCTGATTTTTTGGGAGGCTCTGAATCTCTCGATGGTTTAATACGTTGCCAGATAGTGCCTAACGTTTCATACCATGCCCGTTCTGAATGAGACAGATAATAAGCAGATGGCAGGTATTTTTCCCAGGGATGTAACGGTGAAGTGATCGCTAACTGATTTGCTGGGCCGGGAATGGGATTTAGCCCTTGTTGTTGAAAGAAAGTGATTGCCCGCTGCATATGATTGGCGGAGGTAACTAGAATAAAAGAGTGCTTACCAATTAATTTTTCAACTTCATTGGCTTCCTGTTCAGTATCCATGGGTTCTGTTAGTGCAATTGTATCCTCGGCGGGTACGCCGAGTGATTGTGCGACTATAGCGGCGACTTCCGCGCTGCTTTTAGAATTCGTTCCTTTACCTCCGGTAAAAACCATTTTAGAACCGGGATTGAGGTGATATAAACGGATACCTTCTGTTACCCGAGGCAAACTGTTGCTGAGTAAGTTTGAACTGGGTGCCCAATTTGGGTTATAAGTGAAGCCACCACCAAGAACTACGATATAATCAACCGGTGGATTGATGTCACTAGGCTCAGATTGATAACCTTTAGCATAAGTTGATTCCAGTGGTAACAGCAGCTTATCGGCAATGGGTTGCAGGCTTAGCAGAAGCAGCGCAAGCCAACTCAATGTGAGAACGGTTTTTCCTGTTTTTTGCCAACGGGTAAACCACAACAATAATAAGGCAACAAGTGAAATCAGTAATATTAATGATAGAGGCATCACCATTGCCCCCAAGTACTTTTTGAATAAGAATAGCATTTATTTGCCTTAATTTGGTTGAGTTTTAACCATATGGCCCACGATTTGTAGTCAAAAGTGGTTATATCAATGAATGCTGTGCCAAAATAGCAGCTAGCATAATGAAATCTCAACAGATAAATCAGATTTATTCCATTAGTGAGGCAGTTTTTCATGCGGGATCGCAATTTCGATGATATTGCAGACAAATTCTCTCGTAATATTTACGGCACAACCAAAGGTAAAATCAGGCAAGCCGTTGTCTGGCAGGATATCAGCGAATTACTGGCTCAATTACCTCAACGTCCATTGCGTATTTTAGATGCAGGTGGCGGTGAGGGTAATATGGCATGCCAATTAGCTGAATTAGGTCATCAAGTGATACTTTGTGATTTATCAGAAGAGATGATCCAACGAGCAAGGCTGGCCGCAGAAGAAAAAGGGGTCAGCCAAAATATGCGATTTATACAACGCCCGGTACAGGAAATTAGCCAATATATAGAGCAGCCGGTAGATTTGATATTATTCCATGCGGTATTGGAATGGATTACCGAACAGAAATATGTAATAGAAGTGTTAACGAATATCATTAATCCTGGCGGTGCTTTGTCTTTAATGTTTTACAATGCTAATGGCTTGGTAATGCGTAATGCTATTTTAGGTAATTTTCATTTAGCGACACCCAATATGCAACGTCGCAGAAAACGTTCATTGTCTCCGCAAAATCCATTAGCACCTGAACAGGTATATCAATGGCTTGCTGAATTAAATTTGGCAATTATCGGTAAAACGGGTGTACGGATTTTTCACGATTATTTGCAAAGTCGTCAATTACAGAATGAGAACTTTCCGGCGTTGTTGGCATTAGAACAGCGTTATTGCCGACAGGAACCTTATATCAGTTTGGGGCGCTACATTCATGTCATGGCCCGCAAGCCAGCGTTAAAGGAAGAATTATGAGTGAGTATTCCCAGACTGTCCCGGAATTAGTGTCTTGGGCGAGGAAAAATGATTTTTCCATTTCATTGCCGGCGGAAAGATTAGCTCTTCTGATGGCAATTGCGGTGTTGAATAGCGAACGCCTTGACGGTGAGATGAGCGAAGGAGAACTGGTTGATGCTTTTCGTGAAGTTTGCAAAGGATTTGAGCAGACCACAGAATCGGTCGCGGTGCGGGCTAACAATGCTATCAATGATATGGTGCGGCAGAAACTTCTCAACCGTTTTACCAGTGAACTGGCAGACGGTAATGCAATCTATCGTTTAACCCCGCTTGGTATCAGCATCAGTGACTACTACATCCGCCAGCGGGAATTTTCTACCTTACGTCTTTCGATGCAACTTTCGATTGTAGCAAATGAGTTACATCGGGCGGCAGAGGCGGCGGAAGAAGGGGGAGATGAATTTCACTGGCACCGGAATGTTTTTGCCCCGCTGAAATATTCGGTTGCAGAAATCTTCGATAGTATTGATATGTCCCAGCGAGTGATGGATGAGCAGCAAAACTCGGTTAAAGAAGATATTGCGGCGTTGTTGAATCAAGATTGGCAGGCAGCGATTGCCAACTGTGAGCAACTGTTATCCGAAACATCCGGTACATTGCGGGAACTCCAGGACACACTAGAAGCGGCTGGAGATAAACTCCAGGCTAATTTGCTGCGTATTCAGGATGCGAATATGGACAGTGGCGGATCAGAGCTGGTGGATAAACTGGTATTTGATCTGCAAAGTAAGCTGGACCGTATTATCAGCTGGGGTCAGCAGGCGATTGATTTATGGATCGGCTACGACCGTCACGTTCACAAATTTATCCGTACTGCGATTGATATGGATAAAAACCGTATTTTCTCTCAGCGCTTACGTCAATCAGTTCAACACTATTTTGATAACCCGTGGACCCTCATTGTGGCTAACGCGGAGCGTTTGCTGGATATGCGGGATGAAGAATTGACGTTATCCAATGAAGAAGTTACCGGTGAATTGCCGTTAGAACTGGAATATGAAGAATTCAGTGAAATAAACGAACAACTGGCAGAAATGATTGAAAAAGCGCTGTTGATATATCAGCAGGAACAACGCCCACTGGATTTGGGTGCGGTGCTAAGGGATTATCTTGCTCAGCATCCGCTTCCTCGTCACTTTGATGTGGCACGTATTTTGGTGGATCAAGCTGTACGGTTGGGTGTGGCAGAAGCAGATTTCTCTGGGTTGCCAGCGGAATGGTTAGCGATTAATGATTACGGAGCCAAGGTGCAGGCACATGTCATCGACACATATTGAACAATTTATGCCGGTTAAACTGGCACAGGCGTTAGCCAACTCACTTTTCCCGGAACTGGACAGCCAGCTTCGCGCGGGTCGTCATATTGGGCTGGATGATCTTGATAATCACGCTTTTCTGATGGATTTTCAGGAGCAATTGGAAGAGTTTTACGCCCGCTATAATGTGGAGTTGATCCGTGCACCAGAAGGTTTCTTCTATCTGCGGCCTCGTTCAGCCACATTGATCCCGCGCTCAGTATTATCAGAGCTGGATATGATGGTAGGAAAAATCCTCTGTTATCTCTATCTCAGCCCGGAACGTCTGACTAATCAAGGGATTTTTACTTCTCAGGAGCTATATGAAGAGCTGATCTCGCTGGCTGATGAGGGCAAACTGATGAAGTTTGTCAACCAGCGATCCTCCGGTTCCGACTTGGATAAACAGAAATTGCAGGAAAAAGTGCGTACTGCGCTTAATCGCCTGCGTCGTTTGGGCATGGTCTATTTCCTGCCAAATGACAATAGCAAATTTACCATCACTGAAGCGGTATTCCGTTTTGGTGCAGATGTACGTAGTGGCGACGATCCTCGTGAAGTACAACTGAGGATGATCCGTGATGGTGAGGCAATGCCGGTTGAAGGCAGCTTGTCGCTTGATGACAGTGAAAATGATGAAACACCGGATAGCTCAGCAGAGGGTGCGGGAGATGAACAACCATGATTGAACGCGGTAAATTTCGTTCACTGACGCTGGTTAACTGGAATGGTTTTTTTGCCAGAACTTTTGATCTTGATGAACTGGTAACAACCTTATCAGGCGGTAATGGTGCGGGTAAATCCACCACCATGGCAGCTTTCGTCACCGCATTGATCCCTGATTTAACCTTGTTGCATTTCCGTAACACCACCGAAGCTGGTGCCACTTCCGGTTCCCGTGATAAAGGGTTGCATGGCAAGTTGCGTGCCGGGGTCTGTTATTCAACGCTGGATGTGATTAACTCCCGTCATCAGCGGGTGGTGGTCGGGGTGAGATTGCAACAGGTGGCGGGTCGTGATCGCAAAGTTGATATCAAACCTTTTATGATCCAAGGATTGCCAACTGCTATCCAACCTACTCAGTTACTGACTGAAAATGTCGGTGAAAGACAGGCGCGTGTATTGCCGTTGAATGAACTGAAAGACCGTCTTGATGAAATAGAAGGTGTGCAGTTCAAGCAATTTAGCTCCATCACGGATTACCATGCCTTGATGTTTGATTTGGGCGTTATCCCCAAACGCCTGCGTTCAGCGGGTGATCGCAGTAAATTCTATCGTCTGATCGAAGCTTCCCTGTACGGCGGTATTTCCAGCGCCATTACCCGTTCCCTGCGTGATTACCTGTTGCCGGAAAACAGCGGTGTTCGGAAAGCATTTCAGGATATGGAAGCGGCATTGCGCGAAAACCGCATAACGCTGGAAGCTATTCGAGTCACCCAATCTGATCGTGATCTGTTCAAACACTTGATCACCGAAGCAACTTCTTACGTGTCAGCTGACTATATGCGCCATGCCAATGAGCGGCGCACTTATCTGGATCAAGCACTGGCATTGCGGGGTGAACTGTTTGGTAGCTACAGACAACTGGCAACTGAGCAATATCGCCATGTTGAAATGGCGCGGGAGTTGGCTGAGCAAAATGGCGCCTCCTCCGATTTAGAAACGGATTATCAGGCTGCCAGTGATCATCTAAATCTGGTGCAGACCGCCATGCGCCAGCAGGAAAAGATTGATCGTTATCAGGTGGATCTGGAAGAACTTTCCTATCGTCTGGAAGAACAGACCGAAGTTGTTGAAGAAGCCGGCGAGCTTCAGGCTGAGTATGAAGCCAGAGCGGAAGCAGCTGAACAGGAAGTGGATGAGCTGAAAAGCCAGTTGGCTGATTATCAGCAGGCACTGGATGTTCAGCAAACCCGTGCTATTCAGTATCAACAGGCGTTACAAGCGCTGGAGCGCGCCCGTGAACTTTGTCAGCTACCGGATCTTGCCGCCGATAATGCAGAAACATGGCTGGAAACTTTTCAGGCTAAAGAGCAGCAGGCGACAGAAGCTCTGTTGATGTTGGAACAGAAATTAAGTGTGGCAGATGCGGCTCATAATCAGTTCGAACAGGCGTATCAACTGGTTAAAAGTATGGTTGGTGAAATCAACCGTAGTGAAGCCTGGCAGAGCGCTCGTGAATTGCTGCGTGATTGGCCGTCACAGCGACATCTGGCGGATCGCGTTCAGCCGTTTCGCATGCAGTTGGCTGAACTGGAGCAGCGCTTGAACAACCAACAAAATGCGGAACGTTTATTAAGCGAATTTTGTAAACGTCAGGGACAGCAATATCAGGCTGAAGATCTGGAAGGATTACAAAATGAACTTGAAGCCCGGCAGGAAGCATTAAGTTTAAGTGTCAATGAAAGCGGTGAGCGTCGTATGGAAATGCGACAGGCGCTTGAACAGCTAAAACAGAAAATTCAGTCACTGACTGCCCGCGCCCCGGTCTGGCTGGCTGCGCAGGATACCCTGAACCAACTGTGTGAACAGAATGGTGAAGCGCTGGCGAGCAGTAATGACGTGACGGAATATATGCAGCAGTTGCTTGAACGTGAACGTGAGGCAACGGTAGAGCGTGATGAAATTGCGGCGCAGAAACGTGAGTTGGAAAAGCAGATCGAGCGCCTCAGCCAGCCGAGTGGTGCGGAAGACAGCCGGATGATTGCCTTAGCGGAACGTTTCGGTGGGGTTTTGCTGTCAGAAATTTATGACGATATCACCATTGATGACGCGCCTTATTTCTCGGCCCTGTATGGGCCAGCGCGTCACGGTATTGTGGTGCCCGATCTTTCTCTGGTTCGTCCACAGCTTGAAACGCTGGAAGATTGCCCGGAAGATCTCTATCTCATTGAAGGTGATCCTCAATCCTTTGATGACAGCGTATTTAATGCCGAAGAGCAGACAAATGCGGTATTGGTTAAATCTTCTGACCGCCAATGGCGTTATTCTCGTTACCCTGAATTGCCGTTGTTTGGCCGTGCTGCCAGAGAAAATCGTTTAGAAGTTTTGAATTTGGAGCGCGATACCTTGGCGGAGCGTTATGCCACGCTCTCTTTTGATGTACAGAAAATTCAGCGTGCTCATCAGGCGTTCAGTCAGTTTGTCGGTAAACACCTCTCTGTGGCATTTGATACCGATCCGGAAGCGGAAATCCGTGAACTAAGGCAGCGTCACACGGAACTGGAACGTGAACTATCCCGGTTTGAAGATCAAACCCAGCAACAGCGTCAGCAATATACTCAGGCTAAAGAGAGCCTGACGACATTAAATCGCCTAATCCCTCAAGTTACGCTATTGCTGGATGAAACCTTAATCGATCGCGTAGAGGAAGTACGTGAAGAGCTGGACGAAGCACAGGAAGCGGCCCGTTTCCTACAACAGCATGGTTCGGCGCTGGCAAAGTTGGAACCGATGGTTGCGGTTCTGCAAAGCGATCCACAGCAACATGAGCAGTTGCAACGGGACTATGAAATCGCCAAACATAGCCAGCATCAAGCTAAACAACAGGCATTTGCGCTGGTGGAAGTGGTACAGCGTCGAGCGCATTTTAGCTACAGTGATTCTGCGGGTATGCTCAACGAAAATGCGGATTTGAATGACAAACTGCATCAGCGTCTGGAACATGCAGGATCGGACCGCAGCCGCGCCCGCGAACAACTGCGTCAACAGCAAGCGCAGTATTCCCAATTTAACCAGGTGCTGGCCTCCCTGAAAAGCTCTTATGAAACCAAACAAGATATGCTGAAAGAGCTGGAACAGGAGATGAAAGAGATTGGTGTTCAAGCGGATGCGAATGCTGAAATTCGTGCCCGTGAGCGCCGTGATCGGCTCCATGAAGCGCTCAGCACTAACCGTTCAAGAATCAACCAGCTTGAGAAGCAGATCGCTTTTTGTGAAGCAGAGATGGAAAGCTTGCAGAAAAAACTGCGGAAACTGGAACGCGATTACCATCAAATCCGCGAGCAAGTGGTTGCGGCTAAATCGGGTTGGTGTGCAGTAATGCGCATGGTGAAAGACAATGGCGTTGAGCGTCGTCTGCATCGTCGTGAACTGGCTTATATGGAGGGGGACGCGTTACGTTCCATGTCGGATAAGGCGTTGGGTGCATTGCGTCTGGCGGTGTCTGATAACGAACATCTACGTGATGCGCTGCGTTTATCCGAAGATCCAAAACGTCCTGAACGTAAGATTCAATTCTTCATTGCGGTTTATCAGCATCTGCGTGAACGTATTCGTCAGGATATTATCCGCACTGACGATCCGGTTGATGCCATTGAACAGATGGAAATTGAGCTGGCTCGTCTGACAGAAGAGCTGACAGCCCGCGAGCAGAAATTAGCTATCAGTTCGAAGAGTGTGGCGAATATTATCCGCAAAACCATTCAGCGCGAGCAGAACCGCATCCGCATGCTGAACCAAGGGTTACAAGCAGTCTCCTTTGGACAAGTTCGTGGTGTGCGGTTGAATGTCAACGTGCGTGAAAGCCACGCGCTATTGCTGGATGTGTTGTCTGAACAGCAAGAACAGCATCAGGATCTCTTTAACAGCCAGCGATTAACCTTCTCGGAAGCAATGGCAAAACTTTATCAGCGCCTGAATCCGCAAGTAGATATGGGGCAGCGCTTACCGCAAACCATAGGTGAAGAGTTATTGGATTACCGTAACTACTTGGAACTGGATGTTGAAGTTAACCGTGGATCGGATGGCTGGTTAAAAGCAGAGAGTGGGGCGCTATCGACAGGTGAAGCGATCGGTACTGGCATGTCGATTCTGGTGATGGTGGTACAGAGTTGGGAAGAAGAATCTCGCCGTTTGCGTGGTAAAGATATTTCCCCTTGTCGGTTGTTATTCCTTGATGAAGCGGCGCGTCTGGATGCTAAATCCATTGCCACTCTGTTTGAACTATGCGAACGACTGCAAATGCAGTTAATTATCGCTGCCCCGGAAAATATCAGCCCTGAAAAAGGGACCACTTATAAACTGGTGCGTAAGGTATTTAAAAACCACGAACATGTGCATGTGGTTGGGCTGAGAGGATTTGGGCAGGATGTTCCGGCAACTCAATTGATTTCAGATGTTACTGCTTAATTAAATGGGTGACTTGCGATAGCCATAAAAATAAAGAGAGTGCGCCACGGATGGCGCAACAGATTATTGATTTTCATCCAGCACCCTGTTTTAATTCAGCTCCGTTCACCAGACGGAGTTTGCCGCCATGTTAAGGTGTTGGTGTAAACAGGGGAGTTAGACGAGTTAAATCTATTTCCTGTTTAACTTGTGCCAAGCTATACGCTTCCTGGAGTCTCAGCCACATTTCCGGCGTACTGCCGATCACGCTGGCTAAACGAACCGCCATTCCTGGCGTTACTGCCGCGCTACCTTCAACAACACGCCCAATAGTTGACGGTGAGACATCCAGCGCACGCGCAAGCGCTCTAAGACTAATATTTAAGTGCTCCATCTCGTCAGAGATATAGCGCCCCGGATGGGGTGGCATACGTTTAGTCATTCATGATAGTCCTCGTAGTTCAGTATATATACCCGTTATCTTTCAAGTTGCCTCTTTGTTGGCTGCACTCACTCACCCCGGTCACATAGTTCTCTATGCTCCCGGGGATTCGCTCCTTTGCCGTCGCGATGCATCTTGAAATCCATAGGTATAAACATCACCATCGTTAAATTCGAAAGTTAACCTCCAGTTACCCGATACGCTTACCGCCCAAATACCCTTTCGATCTCCTGTAAGTGGGTGGAGTTGAAAACTCGGTAAACTCAAATCATTCAGGCAGCTTGCTAAATCTAATGCGTTTAACAGCAGGTCTAGCCTGTTAGCATGGTGGGCAACAATTCCCGCCGTGGTTCCCTTCTCGTAATACTTTCGTAACCCTTTATGCTTCCAACTTTTAATCATTGTTTGCGTCCTGTTGCGTTACGATAGACAGCATAACACGTGTCGCGCATTGCACGACAACATTTTTTTGATAAAATAATATCAGATTATTGACAAAGTGCTGTTTTTTTATCCGGTACTTTGTTTTAATTCAGTTCCGTTCACTAAACGGGGCTTGCCACTATGTTAAGAACACCCCCTCTCCAGACTTTCCCGCCAGAAACGCACTCGCTTGACGAGTTGGTTCCTAAAAATCATTTGGTCCGTCAAGTCGATGCCGCCATTGATTTCGAATTTATTTATCCGCGAATTAGTCTCCCCATTGTATTGCCACAATAATAACGCCTTGGTGGGGGATTAAACCGGGTTAATGAGGAAAATGGATGGCGCAATAGATATTTAGCTTGAAAAATTGTACCGTTATTTTTTGCTTATTAGATTCGGTATTATTAATACGAGAAATGTAGTGGTCTAATAAACCCCAAAAAATCAATCAATTTAAAACCACTTTAATCGTCGTATAATTGTGGTGCCAATCACGGCATAGCGGTGTCAGTGGGCAAGCACACGGCACCATTTCAAAAAAACATTAAGGAGAAGCCTATGGCGAAACTTATTTATGGGGGTACCTCACAATGCAAACAAAGGAGACTTCTCTTTCAAAGTTTGACTATCCAAATTTAGATCAAGAAATTACGGCAATCTTTGAAGATGATTCATTACCGACGCATTTACCTGGTAATGGGGACTTAAAACGCTGGCAGAGGAAAGAATGGCCATCGGCTATAAATTTCTCCACTGGTGACGGTCGATATAATGCTCCGGATGATACTTTTGGTGTTTGCTACATGGCAGACAAGGCCGTTTCAGCGCTTGCTGAAAGTTTTGGGCGCCTGATACATAAAGATGGGCGGAAATTTGTTGAGGAGTCTGTTATTGAAAACTCACGAATGTGTCTGATTCGCCCACTCCGGCCACTCGTTTTTGTCGATGTGGGGAAACTTCTGGGAATGCTGCATATTACGTTAGACGTCTCAGTCGGAGATGACTACACAGTGACACAGAGAGTAATTGCGTGCCTCTACAAGCTCGCCAGAGATAAGTTTGACGGTGTTTGTTACTTATCGAGGCATTTTCCTTCCACTGATTTCTGCTATGCAGTCTGGGAATCGGATGAAGAAAGGTTTGAAGATGTAGGAATGAAGAATCTCTCGGAATACTACGATTCAGAATACATGCCATTGAACTGGAAATACTCTAGCATCACGGCTGAAGAACTGCTCGAAGACGTGCTCCGATTCAAGGTTGTCCCGCTTTAAGTTTGTGCCAGGCGTGTCCTTTTCGAAAGGACACGCTTTTAACTGGCGATCTGTTCGCCCATCTGTTTCGCTGCACGAAGCATTTTTGAAACATCATCAATGCTGCTATCTTCTTTCATGATCTCGATAGGGGTTTTCCCTTTACCGTTTTTGTCGCTCAAGGGGGTAGTCAAAAACGATATTCTGGAAATAGGCCCGATATCATTGCTCATTGCTTTCATGACGTTTTCAAAGTGAGGTAACAGTCCTCCCTCTTTGAATTGAAAGAGCGGGAAGACATGATCACTATTCTTCTTGAAAGCGAGCAGCTTATTTCCCTTCACTCGCAAATTAACGGCTTGACGCGTGATACCGAGAATATCAGCAACATCCACTGCTTTAATCACGCCACCCATGCGCTCAATTTCCTTATAAAAATTGGACAGGTTCTCAGCGCGACGCTTTAGTTTGCGGAGTTCGCGATCGGGAGTCCTGGCACTCTTTTCAAGCACGGTTGAGTACAGCAGCCCAAAAAGTTCGCTATCTGGAAGAACAAGAGCATTGCTGGCCTTCGCCTTTTCAGCAAACTCAGGCATCAATGAGCCGAATATTATGTCAAAGCGTTTTTGCAGTAACACCTGTAGCTCATTCAAATTACGTTGTTTGGTTGCGGTGTTCATAAGATCTCCTATTTCTTGACCATTATTTTATTCTTTCAACTGAAATTGGTCAAGTAACATGGTGCAAATCAAAGGTAATTTGCAATCAGATAAAGCTATCAACTTTTACCTATGGGCGGATAGGGATCGTGCGAATAAAGAGATTGCGCCACGGATGGCGCAAATAGATGTTTAGCTTGATATTATACTATTTTGTCATACAATCTTTGTATGATATTTATACTACGGTGAAAAAGGCATATTATGCGGAAGACAATATATAGCGTTGCAAAGGGAAATCTTGCTTCGATAATGGATCAAGTTGTTCAGGATTGTACACCAATATTGATTACCAGACAAAACGGCGGTGATTGCGTTATTATTTCAAGTGCAGAAAATATGCAAGCCTTGAAGAAACTGCTTATTTACTACGTTCATCCGCTAATGCAAAACATTTACTTAAATCATTGGAGCAGGTAAATAGCGGAAATTTGCAGGAAAGGTAACTAACCTGAACTTCGCTTAAGAAGGAAATTAAAGTATCTGAGATACGATCAAAGTTTTTGTCAAAGAAAATTCAAGACATCTCAGTCCTCTTGGTTTCTTGCTTAATATTCCTTCAATATAAAAGAAAGTATGCTACCATTCACCGATGAAAAGAAAAAATACACCAACGCCACATGACGCTGTTTTTAAACAGTTTTTAAGTCATATTGATACTGCCAGAGACTTTTTGGAGATACATTTGCCTGCGACATTACGGGCAGTTTGTGATCTGGATACACTGCGGTTGGAATCAGGGTCGTTTATTGAAGACAATCTGCGGGCACATTATTCCGACATTTTGTATTCATTGAAAACGGCTCAGGGTGACGGTTATGTGTATTGTGTGATCGAGCACCAAAGTTCCCCGGACAAAATGATGGCATTTCGATTAATGCGCTACGGTATTTCAGCCATGCAACGGCATCTGGAGCAGGGACATGAAAAATTGCCGCTGGTCATTCCGGTGTTGTTCTATCACGGTAAAATACAGCCGTATCCCTGGAGTACCAATTGGCTCGACTGTTTCGATGATCCGGCCTTGGCGGAGGAAATCTATTCCAATAAATTCCCGCTGGTAGATGTGACGGTAATCCCGGATGATGAAATCTTGACGCACAAACGGGTCGCGCTACTGGAAATGGTGCAAAAGCATATCCGGCAGCGAGATATGGCAGAGCTGCTGCAAGAGTTGGTTATACTGCTGACGTATGATTACTATACGGATGAACAGCTAAAAAGCGTGCTAAACTACTTATTACAGGTGGGAGATACCGCCGATCCAGAGGGTTTTATTCGGCGACTGGCAGAACAGTCCCCGAGGTATGAGGAGGTACTGATGACAATAGCACAAAGATTGGAACATAAAGCACGTCAAGAAGGACGTAAGGAAGGGCGTAAGGAAGGACGTCAAGAAGCAACGTTAAAAATTGCTCATGCATTGCTGAACAGCGGAATCGATTGTGAAACAGTGATGAAAACCACCGGTCTGAGCCAGAACGAACTGGAGCAAATACACCACTAACTCGTCTTGAGAGTCCTCAATCAGCATTCAACGATCCGTGTGAGATGAGGATCTTACGGCGACTGGCAGAACAGTCCCCGAGGTATGAGGAGGTACTGGTGACAATAGCACAAAGATTGGAACATAAAGCACGTCAAGAAGGACGTCAGGAAGGGCGTCAAGAAGGACGTCAAGAAGGACGTCAAGAAGCAACGTTAAAAATTGCTCATGCATTGCTGAACAGCGGAATCGATTGTGAAACAGTGATGAAAACCACCGGTCTGAGCCAGAGTGAGCTTGAATAAATGTCCGACAAAATTACTGTATTTCTTCCAAATACTACTATTTATTTTACGGTAGTCATATGAATAGGAAAAAAAGCGCCACGGAGGGCGCAATAATTATTCGAAATCAAGTGTTTTTTAGTTTATACCAGAGGCCAATTTAAAAATACCACGCTATCATTGTAATTATTATTGGTACCATTTTCAGCACCGATAATAGCTGTTCCCAATATCTTATCAAAATAACGAAGCTTGTATGGTTTGCCATTTCCTTCAATCTCAATACAGACTTTGCCTGTACCTGATGTATAGAATTTAGTCGCCATGAGGTTATTTTGTCCTTTACCGGTTAATGTATCTACCAAAATATCGTCAATATATACTTTTACAGTTTGCAAAGTCTCTGCATGAGTATAGACTACCAAACCGAATCTAATACTTTGAGGTAACTGGAAACAATGTTTACCCGTGTCATTAGTACCATATGTTCCACTACAGACGCCACTATTGTCTCGGTTGCTGCCTAATAAATCGGTGTCGACCGATACAGCCGCTTGAATATTTTTGAAGGTTAACCCTCTCCAACCCTGATTATCGCTGGAGATGATGATTGGCCCGGCATCAAGTGCATTCAAATTTGGGTCGAACCGAATAAAAGAATCCCCTTTGAAAAAATAAATAAAATTTCCATCGATATCTGGTCATGAAATAATGGCATCCAGATTGCTACTAAATTTTGCATATTTCCCAGTCATTCCCCATCGGTCTGAAATAGTGCTGGTCTTAATTGTGTGTAAATCGATGGTGTAATCTATACAATGTCTGCCTTTAAAGAAACAAACGGTGTTGGTAGTCAATTCTATGGCGGCATCTATTCCATTTTCCAGTTCTGTTCCTTTTAATCCAGGCCAGCCATCTATAATGAAGTTTGGTCCATCAACGACCTGTGCTTTCGCGATATCGAATTTAAGATACAGTGAGCCTTTAAAAAAATATAAAAAGCCATTTAAATTAATAACATCGTCAATATATCTTTGGAACCCGGTAGGCAGGTTGGGCCAATCTTTACCGATGGGATGAGGGTAACCCATGTATGTATTTAAACATTGATTATTGAACTTAATGTTCTCTTCATTTAGGAAGAAATAACTAGATATATTCATTGTTATATATCCTTTGTAATTAGAAAATAAGAGGTGATTTAAATCTTTTTGGTGCAACGGAATTAAAGTTTCATAATAAAAGCCAGCAAATAATAAGGTGGAATAATATCAACACTATGATTATGTTCAGGGGACGATGCTGTTGCCGGATGGTTATGTCCTTTTCCTCCTCCTGTGTTTGATGTATATGCGTAACGAGATTGGTTGCCAGGACTCATTACTGTTCCAGAGTCATTACGTATTTGCTGAATATTATTCCGCCAGGGGCAAAATAGCCATATATCATTCCATGGCCAGAAAAATAACCCATACCTCCAATATGTTTATGACTAGGTATTTGTGACTCTGTTAATATTGTATTTCCCACAGTAACATTTACCGAAACCGCAGTTGATGTTGTATTTTTGGAAAAGTTTTTTCCATTACCACTCCCACTGGCTTTACTATTGCTTTCTCCTGTCTCAGCAAGAGTTTCACCACACATGACAAAACGGTTTCTTAAATCTGGGGTTCCATTATTACCATTACAAAAAGCCCAGCCGGTAGGAGCATTCTCACCGGAGAACATCATAATCATGCCTTTTGGCAGTACATTATTGGGATCAATACTGATGCCACTACTGTCTACTTTAATACCATTACCCGCTTTTACATTTAGTCCATCTTTATCTACTTTTAAGCCGCCGTCAGGGTTAATTTTTATTGCCTGTGTATAGTCATCACCCGGTTTTCGTGCTGAATGTGGATTATCAGTCTGACCAAGCGTTTTACCAATTTCATGGCGATCCAGAGTATTGGTATTCTCTATATTGGATTCTAAAGTGGACCGGTTATATTCTTTTTCCATTTTTATCACCTTGTATATAATATTGGGTTGTTTTGTTCATCAAGGGTATAGCTACCGCAATAACATGATTTATAGATGTTATCGTTTATATTTAAAAAATTATATAATAGTTATTTAAATAATTTTCTGTGAAACAAAACAATTATGGAAAATTAATTTTCAGGTACAACATCAATTAATAATAGTGACTGTTAATCAGTATTGATTTCTATAAGTAATAGAATGTGACTTTGATAATCGTAGTTTAATAATATTGATGACCTTATTATCTCTTATTGGCAGGTTTTTTATTTGTTTTTCAGACTATTCAGTTTTAATCGCGACAAATCGAGGGTAATTAATGAGATGTTTTTATTGATTGTGATAAATAAATTGGTTTTATTTTTATGTTTATCGTTTTACCGATAAGTTAAATATATAAAGTAAAACAATGATGCATGGATGTTTTAGCAAGGAGAATAATAAGGAGTAAGCCTAATTATTCTCCCAAGTTTTTATATTAATAATATGCTATTAGCGTTTCATAGTTAGTCTAATATTTATACCCGTCATCTTTCAAGTTGCTTCTTTGTTGGCTGCACTCACTCACCCCGGTCACATAGTTATCTATACTCCCGGGGATTCGCTCCCTTGCCGCCGCAATCCATCTTGAAATCCATAGGGTATACAATTTACTATTTCACATATCTATCCGTTTTTATTTCCCCCTTTCGCATTATCAGGAAGTATGGGGCTTTGAGCTCGGGTAAATATAATTTGGTGTTGGAATTCACCGTTATTCCTCATTTTATTTAAATATTCTTGCATAGGATTAATACTGAGGTGAGCATCCCCTACAGAGACAATAAATGTATGATTTTCTTTTTCAGCGGCATGTTTTGCAATTTTCTCTGCTAACGTTGGATTGATATATTCATCGCGCCATGTAACTGCAATAAAATCTATCATTTCTTTAGTGATTTTATTTGATTCCGCGTCACTTCCAGCTTTAAGAAATACATTGTTACTTACGACTTTCGCCATAATTTCGAAAAATTCATTACGTAACTGACTAAATTCGGGGCGAAAAAAATGATGAATAGCGGTCTCATGTAATTCATAAAATGAAGAAATTTCTTCTTTTGTTAACTTCCTACGTGTTGAGTCATCCAACAGATCACGCATTTTTTCCATAGTATTAGATAACTCTGAATTCTCCCATCCAACAATTCCAGCTCGCCTATTTCTATTCGTCAACAGTCCTGGTTTTGCCATAAATTCTTTTGGTATATACTCCGAATTATTTTTATTGATCTGCTCATCTGTTGCCTCAATATAAAGTTGAAGAGTTCCAGAATCAAAACTACTATTAACATCAGGTATATTCTTTGCATATTGAAATGGTGGGCTTCTGTGTCCATCACCGGCAATAATAATTTTAGGTTGTTTATTTGAGAATATCTCTCTTACTCTTTCTGTAGTCAGTTCCACCTCCATGTCATTTTCATAAGTGAACCATTTGCTATACGCAGTGGCAGATGTCCTGGCATTAGAATGCTTCTCTAGTTCTAATGGAAGATTACTTTCATCATGAGTCGCATTATTTGGCTTGGATTGTTGTCTTTTTTGCTCTTCTTCTTTGCTATATTCGTGTTCTATCATATATTCACCTATCAGGTAGTTTGAAGTAAGAAATCTATTAGGCAGAAGTCGTATGAATTAACTCTATATTACAGAATTTATGATATTTTAGTATTACCATGAAAAAATCAAATGAACATATTGAAAATAATTATTTTTAATAAATATTTATTTGTTATGTAAATAATTTTTTGTTATTTTTCTGTATAGCGCTTGTTTATCAGATTTACTTTAGGTGAATTTTAAAGGTAACTTATTGTTGGAAATGGTAAAAGAGGGGGCAGAATTGCTGGCGGGATTATTTTTACTGGTAACAGAATGATAATATACCCAATAGATTTCAAGATGGATCGCGACGGCAAGGGAGCATAGATAACTAGGTGACCGGGGTGAGTGAGTGCAGCCAACAAAGAGGCAACTTGAAAGATAACAGGTATAAGCTCGTTAAGAGGATTAACGAGCTTAATTCTGTGGTATTGGTCAATCTGAGTTAATACAGATTAATTATTCATTTCGACTTATTGAAGAAACTTTCAATGTTTGTTTATTGATGCTATTAATTCTATTTTCTATTTTGTTTTTTTTCTTTGCTAATGTATTCAAGGTTAATTTTCCCCCCTTTATTTTAGAAGAAAGTCCAGGAAGATCCATTGCATTATCGCCATAATTTTTACGCATAAATGCGACGGCATCGGAATGGCTTTCAGTAAGAACTTCACGGATACTATTGGTGAAATCTAATATATGTTTGGCTTTATCACTGCTGAGTCCTTCTAATGCCCTATGATGTGATATAGCCAGATCAGCAAGTTTATAGGCAGGAAATTTTATTGGTGAGGTGATTGTTCCTACAAGTTTTGATGTTAATGAACTGCCCGCCGTGACTTTTAAGTTGTCTTTGTTGACGTTTTTTTTGATTGCTTTAATGATCGGGTTTTTATCGTAATTATTGATATCAAAAATCATATTTCTTGTTTTAGGATAAGGATGAGCGATTTTAAATTTCTTACTTAATTTATCAATAGCTGTGTCATTAAGGTAATTTAATCCGGTTCCGGCTAATGCGCCAATACCCGCGCCAGCTATAGTGCCAACACCCGGTGCTATCGCGCTCCCTATGGCTCCTCCAATAGCGCCACCGGCTATACTGCTTCCGGTATTTAATAGAGATTGTAGTGCAGTAACGCTCATATTTTTGGCTACGTTAGTTCCGGCAGATTCAGGCGAATCCATTGATTTTAAGGTCCAGTCCAATTGTTTTAAATGAGATTCAACGACAACCATCCATTTGTAATATTCGGAAATGTTTTCTTTCCAAAATGAATAATCCTGGATTTGGCTTAAACTGGTAGAGCGATTTACCAGCATGCTATTTAAATCCAATCCGATGCCTAATGGGGAATTTTGTAGATCATGTTCATTATTCGCCTCTGATTTCATTAGAGGATTTTTTCCTTGATGAGTATTTTCACTGTATTTTTTGTTTGGCATATCATCACCTTAATGTATGGGAATTGAATGTTTAATGTATGGAAATGATTGTGATATAGTGCATTTTACCTATCACAATAGGCTAATCCTAAATTCCAATTAATTTATCAGCATTTTCTTCAACAATCATAATACCTATGCCGTTTATCTTAATTACGGCATTCTGACTATTTTTCCAGGTTGAGAGAATATTCTTTATTTTAGCTAAATAATCTGAATGGGTAATGCCTGAAACATGAAGGATCACGTTTTTATTTTCCAGACTTTCATTATTGACTGTCGAAAATTCAGTGATCAAATTGACTTTAGCCAGCGCAAGGCGAATATCTTCGGTGCCACCTAAATCGGTACACAATTTATCTGCCAGAGCTTGATTGATTTGTGAATTATCCAAATTTGGCTTCTGATCCACAGAAGCGGAAATTTGGCTAATTGGTGTAATATCTTCTTTAATATCTTGGAGTTTCATGGGTGCGGTAATGGAATATAATAAAGAGAGGCGTGGGCGATTGCCAAGTGCTTGCCAAAAATTACCCAAACTATTTAAATTTTCCTGTTGTGGAATAACCCGGGTATAGGCACCGGGAATGCCGGTTAATTGACGATTATTTATTAAGGCATTTAAAACCCGTGTCATGACTTGTGCGGCTTGATTATTAGGTTGACTGTCTGGACTGGAGCTGTCGCTCGATGGTTTATTCGCATCCCAGTAAGTAATTAAATAGTTACAATTGATATTTACCCAGCCGGGTAATAATGAACGGGTTGCTGGATTATAACGTCTTGGTTCAGCAGAGCGTAATTGTAAATCTTCGTGTACATTGTAAAGAAATACGCTTACTGTCGGTTCCGGTTGAATGGAATTAATTTCGGGTAGATCAAAGCGGATATCAATTTTATTGCCATTAATATTTAAATACTGGGATAAAATAGTATTTAATGCTTGGTTAATTTCAATAATAGCATTGTCAGAAGCAATTATCGTTGTCATGTTGACTCCAATCTTGTTATACCTGTCATCTTTCAAGTTGCCTCTTTGTTGGCTGCGCTCGTTCACCCCGGTCACATAGTTCTCTATGCTCCCGGGGATTCGCTCCCTTGCCGCCGCGATGCATCTTGAAATCTATAAGGTATAGGTTTTAAAAAATTAGCCGGCCAGTTTTGTTTAATTCGAGAGTAACCGCTCGATCTATATGTTTGTTTTCGATTTGTTCGCAATGATCATTTTTCGCTAACATGGATGCTAATAAAGCAATATTTCTGATATTAGCACCGGTTAAATCAGTGCGTTTAACCAGATGTTCAAGATCAAGTTCATCAGATAATTTCAATTGTTCAGGCCAGATTGTTTGCCACATTTTTTTACGTAACATTTCGTCGGGATAAGTAAAGCGAGTAATAAAGGTAAAACGACGATTAAATGCGCTGTCTAAATGGCTGCGATTATTGGTGGCTAGAATGACTAATCCCGGATAATTTTCCAGTCGTTGTAATAGGTAAGAAACTTCAATATTAGCGTGTCTGTCTTGGGCGTCTTTGGTTTCACTACGCTTGCCAAATAGGGCATCGGCTTCATCGAAAAATAGTACGCCGGAATCTGCTTCGGCCAGATCGAAAATACGGGAGATATTTTTTTCCGTCTCACCAATATATTTATTCACCACGCTAGAGAGATCGACTTTAACCAGATCAACGCCAAGATGACCGGCAATCACTTCGGCAGCCATGGTTTTGCCGGTCCCGGATTCGCCATAAAATAGTGCACTAATGCCGGTACCATAACCGATTTTTTCCTGAAAACCAGCACTAAGAATTTGGTCACGATAATGAATGGCGGCAATAATTTCTTTTAATTGTTGTGCTAATGCATCTGAAATGACTAAATCATAAAAGCGGCGTTTGGGGGTGATTCGCTGAGCTAATTTACCGAAATTTTGTTGAGCACGGAGACTTAATGCTTTACGTAGATCGGTTTCTTCCAATTGACCTGCTGGTTGTCGGAGTATTTGGTATTGATGTGCTTCTTTAAGAATGAGCGGTAATGTTTCTGCGGTGAATGAAAAACGTTGGCATAATTGAGGGATATTGATTTTTTGAACGATATTATCCGGTAAACTTGCTGCCAGCATGGTTTTTTTGTCTGCCAGAGTAGCGGCGGGCATATCAATTTGTACCATTGGCAGATGTTTAATCCAGATTAATGAGTCTTGTGGTTCTGCCAGACAAACCACGCGTAATTTGGGTTGATTCAGTAAAGTGGATAATTCGTTATTTAATATTTTCTTTTTCTCTGTGAATAAAGAAAAGTTGCGAATTAATAAACAGCCATCATATAACCGGGCTTCCCGCACAGCATCCGTCAGTAAGTTAGTTATTACCGTTATATTGTCTTCGTCGGGCAGGCGGGCTAAATCAAGAGTTAAAGTCCTTATATTATGAGATGCCATAATATGGCTTACCGCTAATTCTCTGGCGCTGTCCTGTTTTCCTCTGAGTATGACCAATGGACGTATTTCGTCGGTTTGATTCAATAATACTTTTTCGAATGAATGATAAAGGGCTTGAGGATACCAACGATGTGAGGCAGGAGAATGCCAATAAGCACAGGTTATTAGCGGTGGTAGAATGACCTGCTGGCCCGATAGAAAATGCCAGACCGCGTTGTGAGTTAAAAATTGCGTCTGTAGCCAAATAGGTTCTTCGTGATTATTGAGCCGTAATAGTTGATTATTGATTAATGGTGTTTGCGGTAAGAAACTGTTTTGCAGTAATTGTCGATCACTTTGGCGTTGGCTGAATAGGTTAATTGCTAAAGCAAAATTAGGCCACTGTTTTCTACTGCTACCGTGCAGAGCAGCAAATAACGCATGATAGCGGCTGTCAAAATGGGGTAATAAACCTAATAGTAAGGCATCTCGCTCAAATTCAGTCAGTTCAAAACGATCAACTAATATTGACAAGGGATCAATTGACAATGGATCAATAGTTGGACTTTTTTCTGTTTCTGGCAGAATAACAATATCATTCGGTTTCGTTAGCCAATGGGGAATGCCCAGTGGTTTTTTCAAGCGCTGATCTAATTCATCTTCGGCAAGTAAAAAACTTTCCGGCAAGGAATCGTATTTGTCACTCTTTTGGTAATAATAATGCTGTAACCGCAGATCGATACGTTCCAAATGGGGATAAATCCAATGTGATTCTGCCACTATATGGTGGTTATGGGTAGGTAGGTAATCCATATAAACCTTCTAAATATTTTGCCAATCGATGCGTAAATGGCGATCCAGCCAGGGAA
This sequence comes from Photorhabdus heterorhabditis, assembly GCF_001280945.1. Lineage (NCBI taxonomy): Bacteria > Pseudomonadati > Pseudomonadota > Gammaproteobacteria > Enterobacterales > Morganellaceae > Photorhabdus > Photorhabdus heterorhabditis. Next base: position 37,564 of record NZ_LJCS01000041.1, read on the forward strand.
GTCTGGCGATATTTAATGGCCACGGCCAATCGATCAGTAGCGCATCAAATGGCTGTTGCTGTATTGTGATTTTAATTTCTTGCTCATTTGCCAATAGTTCACCCGGTCGTTGTAAAAACAATTGCCGGACATCATTACGGCTTAATTTTTTCCAGCCGGTAAGTTGGCCTGTCACCGCATCCAGCCATTGATCTGCTATCAATTGTTTTTCTGGTTCGATAGGGATTGATTCAATATCTTTATCGGCTATTAGCCCACACAGAACGTAATTCAGTAATTTTCTTTCTGCTGGTCTTTCTTCGGTTCCCCAAATTAGATGGTCAAGTAAATCAACAGCATTGAGCTGGGCTTGACGATGAATAAATTTCTGTTTCTCAAGGAGACCAAGCTGATTAAATAGTGTGGGTAGCATCGGCCACAGAATTAATATGCCGGCATTATTTATCGGGTATGGCAGGGATTGTTCCGATAATAAAGTCCGCCCAGAGTGTGGCTTATTGCTAGTTTGATGTGGGTTATAATGATTGCCTGTAATCGGTGTTTTATCGGGTGCTGATACTATTTTTTGATCATCGGTGATGATGGGTTGATTGGCTTGATGTTGGTATGTCTGAATGTTAGCAATATCAACGGGAGTAATGGTTGATTTTTTATCAGGTGTATTTTTATCCGTTAATAAAGCCCGTCCAGAGTGAGACTTATTGCTAGTTTGATGTGGGTTATAATGATTGCCTATAATAGGTGTCTTATCGGGTGCTGATACTATTCTCTGATCGTGGGTGATAACTTTCTGATTGGTCAGATGTTGCTGAACATTTGAAAAATTAATGTTGCTCATGGTTGATTCTGTATCAGATTTATTCTTGTCTGCATTGTTTGCAGTAAAATATTTCGGCAAGTGTTGGTATGCCTGAATATTGGAAATATCAACGGGAGTCATGGTTGGTTTTTTATCGGATATATTTTTATCCGTGTGGTTTAGCGTAAAACATGCCAATAGATATTGGTATTCGTCAGCGGGCAGGTGCTTTTTGCAAAGCTGTGAAACAGAAACGGTTTGCCAGAGTTGTTTTAGCCAACGATTTAATGGAATCTTGTTTAATGGAATATTGCGGGTTATCGCCTGGCGAAATGATGTAATAACAAGTGCCGCGTTAAGTACACCGTTATCGAGTTCAGTGGTAATACGCGAGATGATTTTCGCATCAGGTTTAGGTATTTCCTGAGTATTATGCCGCTGTATATATTCCAGTGCATTAAGTATCAGTTGCCCGGAGGAGACACGCTCCTCCTGATGTTGTGGTTTGTTTATTCTTGCGGATAATCTGCGGTTAATGGCGACTAATAAGGCCGGTTGTCTGATAGCTAAAAGCCGTTGTAGACCCGGTTCAGATAAACAGCTTTTCGCTAATAATAATGCTGATCGGTTTTCTATCTGCATTAATTGATTGATTAATGGCTTAATCTTGATGTCGCTATTTTTATTATCCGTTATGACCTCCATTGAATTGAATTGCGGACCTTTTTGAGATAAGAAATGAATGAAATTCTCTGCATCAATTAAATGATTTTCACTGGATAAATAAGTCCTGTCGGTAAATTTATTGGATGTGGGTTTATTCAGTAGAGTTTCTTCCCTAGGGTTATTGGTCTGATATTGGTTGAGCGCTTTATTCAGCGCAACTTTGAGGTGAGCCGGGAATAATGAATTAAAATCATGGGAACTTATTTCACCAAGGTCCAGCGTTAATTTCTCTAAAGCGATATCCTGATAAATATCATATTCATCAAAATATGAATTGAGTAATTTATTTATACTGGCCTGATTAAGCAGGGAGCCATGCAATACTTTTTTAGCCACCTGTTGATTATTAGCTTCAATAGTAATGGTAATCCGATTTAACAGATTTGGCTCCGAAGTCATATCAATATATCCTTGGTAATGAGTAAAAAATTAGATAATTTAACTACCTATCCCAATAGGGCTATTTTATTTGCCCTTCTTGGCTATAAAGAGCGAACCTGGGCAGTGCTCAAAATCCTCACGTACTACGTGTACGCTCCGGTTTTTCCGCGCTGTCCGTGTTCACTGTTCATTGATAAGAATGGCCTGCAACAATTACGCCTATTGAGATAGGCTCTTAGTCTTTCTGTGTGGGATGAAGTTAGAGTTTCATAATAAAAGCTAAAAGATAATAAGGCGGAACGACATCAACGTTATGAGTATGTGAAGGCGATGAGGCTGATGCATTATGATTATGTCCTTGTCCACCTCCTATATCTGATGTGTATGGATGATAGTCTGGCCCAGATATCCTTTTCCATATAAGTCCGTTAACTGAGTTATCTATTTTGTAGTTAGTTGCTCCTATAGTCGTATGATCATATGCGAATCCCTGAGTGGTATAATAAGGCAGGCTCTCAGTGTGTCTATGCTTGGGTATTTGTGATTCTGTTAATGTTGTGTTTAGCACGCTAACATTGACCGAAACCGCAGTTGATGTTGTATTTCTGGAAAAGTTTTTTCCACTCCCACTTCCACTGGCTTTACTACTGCTTTTCCCTGTTTCAGAAATAGTTTCACCGCACATGATAAAACGGCTTCTTAAGTCTGGGGTTCCGTTGTTACCATCACAAAAAGCCCAGCCGCTAGGAGCGCTGCTACCAGAAAACATCACAATCATTCCTTTGGAAAGTAATTTGTTGGCATCAATATTAACACCGTCTGAATTAACTGTGATACCGAAACCGGCTTTGACTGAAACACCATTACCATCGACTTTAATCCCATTACTGGCTTTAATATCTAATCCTTCACCCCCTATTTTTACTCCCCAACCAATTCCTACCGATATCCCGGTAGATTCGACTTTAATCGTGGAATTTTTTGATTTTACCGAGACGCCATTAGTATCAACATTGATGCCATTATTGGGTTTGATTGCCACACCGCTACTATTAACGGTAATACCGTTAGCTGCCTTGACCGCGACATTATCATTATTGACAATAATACCATTACCTTGACCAACACATATTCCATTGGGTTTATTAATCAGACCGATACCAAGATCTACAGATAAAATGTCTTTTTCGAGTATTAATGGAGAAAAGTCTTGGCTGGAAAGCGTGCCCATTTTTAAATTCAGTGTACCGTCATCAGCCAGTTTTAATCCTGCTCCTGGCCCATTTTGTTGTGGTGCCTGACCACAGGCTTTACGACCGATATCGGCAATATTAATCAAATCGGCATAATCGGTCTGTAATGGAATACTGCCCTCTTTAAAACGGTTTTTCAAATCACCGACGGAAGGTCCTGTTGATTGAATGTTCGTACTTTCCAGATTAGCGTCTGAACTATATTGGTTATATTTTTTTACCATTTTTATCACCTTATATTATGTTTGCTATTATACTAAAATATATTCAAATAATAGCGAAATTGTTGAAATGTTTTGAGGTATGAATCAGTGAGATATTTATTTTATACCCAATAGATTTCAAGTTGCAGTGCGGCGGCAAGAGAACGCATCCCCAGGAGCATAGATAACGATGTGACTGGGGTAAGTGAACGCAGCCAACAAAGCAGCAGCTTGAAAGATGAAGGGTATA
>NZ_LJCS01000042.1:0-40289 GCF_001280945.1 Photorhabdus heterorhabditis
GGATTTTGTTGCTACGCAGATGCCAGCAGGTTCTCGACTGCCAGAGAATTTCAGGACGTTTGATTTTTATGATCAGAAAACAGGGATAGCTACCAGTGTTAAGACATTGGATACTCGTACAGCAGCGAGGATCAAAGACCCAAAGCAACTTTATTCTTCCATAAAGGGGAACATTGATTCAGTGGTAGATTTTAGTGGGTATGTTAAAAAGGGTGAAGAAGTAACATCTTCGATGATTTCACAACGAGAAATTCGCATTGCTGTACCAAAAGCGACTACGGTAAATCAGTGGGAGCAAATTAACCGTGCAATAGTTTATGGTGCGGAAAAGAATATTAACGTTAAAATTACGGTGGTGAAATAATGAGTGAGATTTTTAAACGATGGAAAAATGCTAGATGCGTATTTAATGGCGATTTCTACTCAGTAACAGCTTATTCTGGTTACCGTTCACTTAATTTAGATACTTCGAGAGGAAACTATATGTTAACTGCTGATGTTTCTGATGAGAAGTTAGGTGTTGTAATTCTGAATGCTCTTTCTAAAAGTCGGCTGATTGATCCCGATGATAATTTTTTTGACAATGAAAGAAAGGCTGAGAGATATAAAGAATGGGTTAAATTTTTAATGGAAACTTACAATTATCGTTCAAAACGTCAGCTTTTTAAAAAAATGCATAATTGTGGAATCCAATTGCTTGATGGTCAAATAACGATAAGGCCATCTCACCATGAAAAATTGGAAGGTTGGTCTGAAGATGGTATTTCTGAATCTGATCATGTCATAATTTCTGCAGACAGTTCCCCTGAGGAAGTTGGTGCAGCATTACGGCTAGCTTTTTCACGTTGCAGAAGTTATGTTTGACGATAAAGAAACAGTTTGTTTTTACATTGATTATTCATGATTTTTGATTTAGAGAATTAATTAATATGGACACGTAATCACTATTATGTGTCCTCTAATTATCTCAAAGATATTCAAATAGTTATTAAATGAGCTTGACCGCTAAAATTACAGTGGTGAAATAATGAATACAGATTTTGATCAAGGACTGAATGCGAGCGCTAAGTTTAATGGTGATTTTTACTCTGTCAAAACTTATTCTGGGTATCGACTGCTTCGAGCTGATCCCCAAAGTCACGAACATGTTCTATCTCCCGATGTAACTGATAGCCAATTGGGTAGTGCCGTTTTAGATTCACTTTCTAAAAGTCGGTTGGTCGATCCTGATGATGATTTTTTCGACAATGAAAGGGCAGCTGAGCGATATAAAGAGTGGATTGAGCATTTAATGAAAGTTTACAATTACCGTTCAAAACGTCAGTTATTTAAGAAGATGAACAGTTGTAATATCTGTTTGTTAGGTAGCGTTATAACTATCTCGCCTTCTGGTCACGAAAAACTTGATCTCTGGACAGGAAAAGGCATTGTTGAATCTGATAATGTCGTCATTCCGGCAGACAGTTCCCCTGAGGAAGTGGGTGCGGCATTACGATTGGCTTTTTCGCGTTGCAGAAGTTATGTTTGACGATAAAGAAACAGTTTGTTTTTGCATTGATTATTCATGATTTTTGATTTATAGAGTTAATTAAGATGGACACGTAATCACTATTACGTGTCCGCTAATTATCTCAATCTTTGATTTATAAGATCAATTTAAAATGGAATGGCTATTATGAGTTTCCTAATTATCTTAAAAAGGCTCAAACAGTTATTAAATTTTCCTTACCGTCGAAGTTACGGTAGTGAAATAAAGAGTGAGATTTTTGAACGATGGAAAAATGCTAGATGCGTATTTAATGGTGATTTCTATTCAGTACAAACCTATTCAGGCAATGGCTTATTGGGAGCAGATCCCTCAGGAAGTAATTATTTATTACAGCCAATTGTATCTGATCAAGAGTTGGGAAAGGCTGTGCTTGATGCTTTATCAAAAAGCAGACTAATCCCACTGGATAAGTATGGGGATTATTTTGATCATGATGCAAATGACAAACAGTATAAAAATTGGATCACAGAGATGATGGGATCTTATGGTTATCGCTCAAAACGTCAGTTATTCAAGAAGATGAACAGTTGCAATATTCGCTTGTTAGATGGTGTGATAACTATTATGCCCTATGGTCACAAAAAACTTGAGCTTTGGACAGGACAAGGTATTGTCGAGTCAGATTATGTCATTATTCCAGCAGACAGCTCCCCTGAGGAAGTTGGAGCAGCATTACGATTGGCTTTTTCACGTTGTAGAAGTTATGTTTGACGATTAAGGCAACGGCTTCGTACTGATTAGTCATGATTTCTAATATGCTTTGATATATACCAATCAATATCAGGAGGTTGTATGAGTCAAAAAGCTAAATTGTTTATGGATGGGAAGAGTCAAGCGGTACGTTTGCCAGCAGTTTATCGGTTTGACTCTGATGAAGTTTTTATTCGAAAAGATCCTGAGACAGGAGATGTCATACTGTCCTGTAAGCCACACGATTGGGCCGGATTTTTTGCGGCATTGAAAGGAACAACTATTCCTAATGATTTTCTGAGTAAAGATGAGCGGTGTCAGCAAGAACAATCTTGTGACCTATTCGAAGGATGGAAAGAATAAGCGCCGTAAAAATACGGCGCGATTATTTGAAAATAAAGCAATTATTTCAGTCGGGCAAAGCAGCGAGCAGCTGCATCAACAGTACGCTGAATATCTTCATCAGTATGAGCAATAGACATAAAACCCGCTTCAAATGCAGAAGGCGCTAAATAAACTCCTTCATCAAGCATCAGGTGGAAGAAATGTTTAAAACGCTCAATATCGCAATTCATTACATCCTGATAGCAAGTGACGGTTTCTGCATCAGTAAAGAAAATGCCAAACATACCACCGACATGGTTAACCACCAGAGGAATACCGGCTGTTTTAGCTGCTTTCGTCAGGCCGGTAGCCAGATTATCCGTTAGCTCGGTTAAACGTTGATGTACACCGGGTTGAGAAACTTCTTTCAGACAAGCAAGGCCAGCCGCCATTGCAATCGGATTGCCGGATAGGGTTCCTGCCTGATAAACAGGGCCAATTGGTGCTAATTTTTCCATTACTTCATGACGTCCGCCAAAAGCGCCAACGGGCATGCCCCCGCCAATGATTTTGCCAAGGCAAGTTATATCGGGTTCGACACCGTAATAAGATTGTGCGCCGGAGAGGGCGACGCGGAAACCTGTCATCACTTCGTCGATAATCAGCAGAGCGCCGAACTCATCACACAGCTCACGCAGACCGGGTAGGAATTCTGGTTGTGGCGGTACGCAGTTCATATTACCCGCAACCGGTTCGACAATAATACAGGCGATCTCTTGCGGATATTTTTCAAACGCTTCTCGAACTGAACGCAAATCGTTATAAGTACAGGTCAGCGTATGTTTGACGAAATCAACTGGAACCCCCGGCGAGTTGGGTTGGCCGATAGTCAGGGCGCCAGAACCGGCTTTCACCAACAGACAATCTGCATGGCCATGATAACAACCTTCGAATTTGATGATTTTATCGCGGTGGGTATAGCCGCGAGCCAGACGGATCGCACTCATGGTCGCCTCTGTGCCTGAGTTAACCATGCGTACCATATCCATGGATGGCACCAGTTCAGTCACCAACTGCGCCATTTCCACTTCGGCAGCTGTGGGTGCACCAAAACTCAAACCTTGCTCTGCGGCTTTGATAACAGCATTACGGATAGCGCTGTGGTTGTGTCCCAGTACCATTGGCCCCCAGGAACCGACATAATCGATATAGGCTTTACCATCAACATCATAGAGATAAGCGCCATCAGCATGTTTGATAAACAACGGAGTACCGCCAACACCATTAAATGCACGTACCGGAGAGTTGACACCGCCGGGAATAAGTTGCTTTGCCTGAGAATAGAGGATGTCGGATTGGCTCATGAAAGGCTCCTGAATCTATTTTTAAGTGAGTTTGTCGTTTGCCCCCGGATTATAATGCTCTTAGAACGATAATTCCGGGTTTATTCTTGACGTACTCAAGAAATGGCGAATCGACAACTTTTTTATTCGCAGCCAGTGAGGAGGCATTCCTAAGCATTGGGCCATGATCTGTCATAATAAAAATCCCGGTATGTGTAACATCCAACCCGGCAAGATGGGTATATATTCCTATATAATCGCCGGTCTTTAAGTTCTTAATAACGGAATCGTTGACCTTATCACCTGGAATATATTTAATATCTCTTTTGATAACACCCAATCCGGGGATATATTCGCCGCCATCAGCCTTTCTATTCAGGCTTTTTGTGATTGCTATGTAGGAAGAACTTATTTCATCTGTTACATCTTTGGCATTTAATTTTTTTCTGGTTGACCAGTCGGTAAAGAAATGTTTTCTTTGCAAGAAGTTAATTTTTCCGTCGATATACCTTGTCTGGATGAGTTTTTCGATAAAATCATTTTGGTCGTTAGATTTTCTGAGAGATTCTACGTAGTCAAGAAAAGTAAAACAGTCCAGCCCGCTAAAATCTATAACCAATTTTTCAGGTTCCGTAGGAGAACCGATCAGTTTGTTTGCAGCGTAAGGCGTGTTCAGGAACTTATAAGAGACATTTTTTATTATTTCACCCGGATTGTCTTTATTGGCGGGTTTTACCTGATTTTCTATAATGTTATTAATTTTTTTCGCGGTATCATTGTCAATATCAACTTGTCTGCTATGAGCTGTACATCCCGCTAGGGTGACAACCAGCATAAGTGGCAATATTTTTCGCATAAAAACTCCCTATTGTTCCTTTGATAAACATTTAGCAACTTAACTAATAATCATAATAAATCAATATTTTTTCCTCTTGACTGTTAATTGATTAACGGATGGTTTAACTATAGGTGACAGTTTTTTAGCGGTTCGGGGGCACCGATAATGACAAAACTTGAACGAACTCATTAGGTATTGGATAATTCGAGTTATTCATGATCGGCGAATTCTGTGGTTTTCTGAATATTTTTGCCGGGTTCCGGTTTGGAGTAAAAAATGATGAGCAATGATATGGCGTTACCTTTACAGTTTACCGATGCTGCCGCCAATAAAGTGAAAATCTTGGTTTCGGATGAAGAGAATCCGAACCTGCGTTTACGGGTTTATATCACAGGTGGCGGTTGCAGCGGATTCCAGTATGGTTTTACCTTTGATGATCAGATCAATGAAGGGGATATGACCATTGAGAAACAGGGGGTAGAGCTGGTTGTTGATCCAATGAGCTTGCAATATTTGGTTGGCGGCTGTGTTGATTATACCGAAGGTCTGGAAGGTTCACGTTTTATTGTTACCAACCCTAATGCGAAGACAACCTGTGGTTGCGGTTCTTCTTTCAGCATCTGATTCTGGGCTATTTGTTTCCCGTAATTGGGTCTGAATGATATGACCCATTTGCGGGAGTCCTCTGGCAATCTTATTAAATGTTTTGCTTTATCAAGAACCCTTGTCGTTTAATTGCTGGCATAGCTGTTCGGCTGCCAGAACGATGCGCGGCCCTGCGCGGTGAAACCAATCTTCATTTAATGTAATCACTTTGGCATGCAATTGTGGGTGCCAGAAATTTTTAATTAATTTGATCTGCTCCTCTCCACCGCTGATAACAATCATTTCAGGTTTTCGAGTGAGCACTTGCTCACGACTTACCTGTGGCCAGGGAACAGGACTGTTAGCAAAGATATTTCTGCCACCGCAGATGGAAAGCACTTCACTTTGTAGTGTATGTCCCGAAGCAGTAAACAGAGGATGAGTGCCGAATTGTAAAAAGACCGGTTTTGGTGCTGTAGAGGCATATTTTTGTTTCAGATCGGCAAATCGCTGGCGAAGTTCAGTCGCCGCCTTTTTTGCCTGTTCGGGATGTGGACTGTATTCAGCCAGTCGTTCTAAATCCTGAGCTATTTGCTCGGTGGTTTCAGGATCGGAATAAAAGATCTTAATACCAAAAGAAGCGAGTTGTTCCAATGGGCGCTGGGGATTACCTCCCCGCCATGCCAGAATAATATCGGGTTTAAGGGTAACAATACGTTCCAGGTTAATTCCCTGCCAGCTAGCCACTTGTTCAAGTTTACTGGCTTGAGGGGGATAATCAGAATAAGCACTGGCCGCGATCAAATTGTCGCCTAACCCGGCGGCATAGGCTAATTCTGTGGTTGATGGGGATAAACTAATCACCCGCAGAGGCTTGGCATACAGCGAATAACTGAAACCATTGAGAAACAATAAAAGCGGTAACCAAACTGAACTTAGGCTTTTTATCCATCTCATTAAGATGTGCTCTCTGAAATATAAATATGTTGCTGAAAGACACGCCCTTAAGATTTCCCGGAAATATCCAACAGGGCGTGATTCTATCGGTAATATCTTATTTATTTTTGCCCAATTCAGTCAGCATTGCGTTAACCATTAATGTGGATTGGCGGGCTGCCACCGAAAGAAATTCATCAAAGCTGAGATGAGATTCTTTATCTGCGACATCGGAGATAGCGCGTACAACAACAAACGGGGTGTTGTATTGTTGGCAAACATGCCCTATCGCTGCGGCTTCCATTTCTACCGCTGTGACTTGTGGGAAATTAGCCCGGATACGTGCTAGTGGCTCTGCACCGTTAATAAATGCATCACCGCTGCAAATTAGCCCACGTATCGCATTCAGATTCAGGGAATGAATACACTTTTCTGCCAATGTGATTAGCTGGCTATCCGCCACAAAAGCGGGTGGGCATTGCGCCATTTGTCCCGGCTCATAACCAAAAGCAGTCACATCAGCATCATGATAGCGAACTTCGCTGGATACCACGATGTCACCAATTTGCAATTGCGGATCAAGACCACCGGCTGAACCTGTATTAATAATCACATCGGGATGACAATGTTCAAGCAGCAAAGTCGTACCAATTGCAGCAGAAACTTTACCAATACCCGATTTTAACAGTGCGATCTCCACGCCGTTGAGTTTACCGGTATAGATCTCGCAGCCACCTTGTGACAGTGTCTGGCAATCTTCAATTTGATCACGCAGTAAAGTCACTTCTTGCTCCATAGCACCTATTACGCCTACTTTCATTATGTCATACTCGCTGTTGATTAATTAATCATATATACCCGTCATCTTTCAAGTTGCTTCTTTGTTGGCTGCACTCACTCACCCCGGTCACAGAGTTATCTATGCTCCCGGGGATTCGCTCCCTTGCCGCCGCGATGCATCTTGAAATCCATAGGATATAAAATCATTCAGTTCTTGAGTTTAACATCGAATACGGAATAATCAGATAATCTGTGATGTAAAACAGTGCTATCTCACAAGTCGGGGGATCAATGTCTGGAATAGACTTTAGTCAGAAGCTTAATTACCAACGTAAATACAGTCAGTATAATGTTGATCCTAATAATGAAGAGCAAGTTATTCGCCAGTTTGAAAGTGATCGCGGACGGATAATCAATTCAGCGGCTATTCGCCGTTTGCAACAGAAAACACAGGTTTTCCCGCTGGAACATAATGCTGCCGTTCGCAGTCGTTTGACCCATTCATTAGAAGTGCAGCAAACTGGGCGTTATATTTCGAAAACGATTATTAGTGAATTAAAATCGCGTGATTTGTTGGTTCATTACGGGTTGGATAAACGTCTGTTGCCATTTGAAAGCCTGATTGAAATGGCCTGTTTAATGCACGATATTGGCAATCCACCGTTTGGTCATTTTGGTGAAGCTGCGATTAAAGATTGGTTTGCCAGAAAACTCGATCCTAATTTTGACCCGGAAAATATGGGGCGTAAAGACCAATGTGAAATATTGGCATTGCATTTGAGCGGTGATGTGAAAAAAGATCGCTTCCGTCGTCAATTGCGTAAAGATTTATGCCAGTTTGAAGGGAATGCTCAGGCGATCCGTATGGTCCACAGCCTGCTAAAACTCAATCTGACTTATGCCCAAATTGGCTGTATTCTAAAATATACTCTGCCCGCTTTTCGTCTTGAAGAAGGACTGAAACAATTTAATTACTTGATGAAAAAACCGGGTTTTTATTGGTCGGAAGAAAATTTTGTCCGCGAATTACGTTGTGAGCTTAAAATGGGCGAATTTTGTCGCTTCCCGCTGACTTATATTATGGAAGCCGCAGATGATATCTCTTATTGCATTGCTGATCTGGACGACGCTGTTGAAAAAGATATTTTTGGCGTGGATATGCTGGTGGAATATCTCAAACAGGAGTGGCAAGAAAGTGGCGGTCATCAGACTGGGGATCTATTTGAAGTAACTATTAACAAGGCTTATAACAGAACTCGTGGTAACAAATTATTACGCCGTAGCCGGCAAGACCAATTCTTTATGGATCTAAGGGTTTATATTACCGATAAGCTTGTGCCTTATACTGCCCATCGTTTTATTGATCATCTGCCTGCGGTTTTTGCGGGGACATTTAATCAGGCATTGCTTGAAGATAAGAGTGAAGAGCATCGGTTACTTAAAACGTTGAAAAATGTTGCTTGTAAAAGGGTATTTAATCATCCAGAAGTTGAAGAGCTAGAGTTGCAGGGATACAAAGTGATTAATGGGCTACTGGATTTTTACTACCCATTATTGAAAATGCCCCGTCAGCATTTTATGGAATTAAACCAGAATAATTGTCACGAAAAGTATTTTATTGAAACCCGGCTGCTACACAAACTGTCCACTAAACATCGTCTGGCTTACAGCGAAGCGGTGGAAGGGATTATCGCCACTGATGAATCTGAAAAAGATTTGATAGAGTTCTATTATCGCGCTCGTCTTATTCAGGATTACATCAGTGGCATGACAGATAATTATGCCTATGAAGAGTATTGCAAATTCACAGTACGTAATTAATGCTTCAACCGTTGTTCAATATTTTTTGTGCGGCGGTGAGGACATTGTCGATTTCATCTGTCAGTTCCAGTAATTCAGGTTCTATATCCGTGGATAGAACACCTTTTTGTAATTGTTTTTCAATCAATTGGCAGAGTGCTTTTAGTCGTGGCACGCCGCTATAACAGCAACTACCGTGCAGTTTATGGATCTGTTGCGGGTAATCTTCAACCATTTCCCCTGACAAAACTTTTTCGGTCATTGCTGTGATATCCGGCAGTAAATCTACCAGCATTTGCAGCATATCCAGCGCAAGTTGCTCTTTTCCTGCGGCCTGTTGCAGAGCTAACTGCCAGTCAATATGTTGTGATTCGTGCATTTTGGCATAGCGGTTGAGTACGGACCTTAGACAATTTTCATCCAGTGGTTTGGTCAGAAAACCTTTAAATGGTAATTGAATTGCATCAACCTTGGGCCGACAGGTATAGGCGGTGACCGCAATGATCGGGGTATTACGGTGTTGTGGTAACTGATGGATGTGTTCAGAAGTACAGATGCCATCCATACCCGGCATATGAATGTCCATCAGAATAACATCAAAGTGGTGAGCCTTGGCCGCTTGCAAAGCTTCTTCTCCACTGCTGCACAGAACTGTTTTTTCCACGATTTCTTCTAGTAACGAGCCTATCAATTTGAGATTAGCTGGATTGTCATCAACCGCCATGACTGCTATGGGTAAATGTAGTGGATGGGGACGTGCTTTTTTGGGCACAACAGACCCGGTTAGAATGAAATCATCTTTTTCCAGCCATAAATCAAAATGAAAAACAGAACCTTTGCCCGGTTCACTGGTAAAGCTGATATTTCCGCCCATTTCGCGGATCAGTTTCTGGGTAATCACCAGACCAAGGCCGGTGCCACCATAACGGCGAGAGATACTGGCATCTGCCTGATGAAAAGCTTGGAACAGATGTGGCTGCTGTTCAGGGCTGATACCGATACCTGTATCACTGACAGTCATTTCTAAATTGATTTTATTGTGTTGCTGTTGTGTCAAATTAATTTTTATTTCTACTGAACCTTGTTCAGTGAATTTAATCGCATTACTTATGATGTTGGTTAATATTTGCTGGAGGCGCGTAGGGTCTCCTATGACTAAATTCGGTATTTGTGGATCAACACTGTGAGTAAGCTGAATGTTCTTATTTTTGGCGCTAGGTGTCAGTAAAACAATAACTTCATCAATAGTATCTTGTAGGAGAAATGGAATGTTTTCTAGTATTAACTTGTCAGCTTCAAGTCGCGAGAAATCCAATATGTCATTGATAATATTTAGCAAGTGATTGGCAGAACGCTCAATAATATACAGATATTCAGTTTGTTGCATTGTCAGAGATGTTTTTAGGGTTTGGCGGGTAAAACCAATGACACCATTCAGTGGTGTCCGTAATTCATGAGACATATTGGCCAGAAATTCTGTTTTTATTCTGGCTGCTTCTTGTGCTCGTTTCTTCGCTATTGCTAATTCAACATTCTGAATTTCGAACTGTTCCATTGTTTCCCGCAAATCCGAAGTTGCTTGAGCAATGTCGTGCTGCATCTCTTCTTTATAGCTAGAAAGGGATTTTGCCATGGCATTAATGCCATTTTTTAGCGTATCGAGTTCACCAAAATACTTTCCGCTGACACGGCTGTTTAACTGTCCCTGACGAATTCTATCAACAGTACAGACTATTTCGCTGATAGGTTTCGTGATTTTACGAACCAAATAGTAGGCAAATAATGATGCTCCACTAAGGCAAATGATTAAGAGTAATATAAAGATAGCGATATCTCTATATCGCTGTAAGTGAGCGGAGCGTAAGTCAAGATCAATGGCGATATAACCAATGGGATGCAGGGTCGGGGAATTTGGAGTCTGTTGATTTTTAGATAAGTGATGCTCTGAGATAATTGGCATACGTAAAATAATGCTGTTTTTGATCTCCATTTTTGCCAGAGTGATTGGCAATGGGGTATTTGGTGCGATTTGTAGCTGGGTTGAATCGTATTTATAGTTTGATATATCAAATAGCTGATTATCATCATTAAAAATGGCAATGGCCCGAACTATCTCAGAATTTCTGCGGTGAAGCCGGGTTATCAATGAATTGACACGTTCACGATTATGTAGGTTGATGCCAATTTCACTGGCAATGGAAAGCGGTTCAATAATACTGATTCCGGATCGGACGATCTGGTTTTTTATTTCACTATCAGGGCAGGATCTCACATTTTCTATATGGTTATTGTGGATAAAAACAACCCTCTACTAGCTCAATAAATGTTCATGCCAGATATCAAAACCTATCAATAAAATCGTATTGAATGTGAGAAATTATCAATATCTGCGAAATGTATAATTTTTACGCAAAGTAGAATCCCGCCCTGATTTCACTATAGTGGTAATAGATAAATGATACACTGAGAAACATACCAATCAGTAAAGTTGGACCCAGGATCAGGCTCATCATTCGGATGAGTAAGCTATATTTGGTCATAGGCGTCTATGTGTGGGAAAATAAGGGCTTAATAACTCATAGTCCATAAGAATCATGGTGCAATTTTATTCCCCCAATCGCCGAACAATAAATCGACATATCATCACAGTCACTGCGGATAATCTGGATGCTCAGGGGCAGGGTGTAGCTCGTCATCAAGGTAAAACCATTTTTGTCGCTGGGTTATTGCCCGGCGAACAGGCACAGATACAACTAACAGAAGAAAAACGCCAGTTTGCAAAGGCAAAGCTGGTTAAGCGTCTTTCTGACAGTCCGTATCGTGTGAATCCCCGTTGCCCGCATTTTGGCGTATGTGGCGGTTGTCAGCAACAACATGTTGTACCTGATTTACAACGTGAGAGTAAAGCCAGCGTTTTGGAACATCTTATTCGGCGGGAAACCGGTGTCACTGTCTCTGCTAAGCCTGTGATTCTCAGCCCGGAATATGGTTATCGGCGCAGGGCAAGACTTGGTTTACAGTATCAAATGAAACAACGTCAACTGGTGATGGGGTTTCGGCAGAATCAATCTAATGAAATCGTTGCTGTAAAAAGATGTCCGGTTTTACAGCCGGAATTGGAACAGTTATTGCAACCATTATCTCAGTGTCTGAATAATCTGAAAGCAGCGAAACGGTTGGGACATGTGGAGCTGGTGCTAGCAGATAATGGGCCATTGGTGATATTGCGCCACCTTGATCCCTTGAGAGGGGAAGATAAGGAAAAATTATGCACGTTTGCGGTGCAACATCATGTGGTTGTCTATCTGATGGCAGATGAAACGACACTTGAACCATTGAATAAACTGTCGGAACCCTGGTATCAGGTGGACGGATTAAAACTGGTGTTTAGCCCCAGAGATTTTATTCAGGTTAATGATACGGTAAATCAGCAAATGGTTGCTCAGGCAATGGCATGGCTCGATTTACAACCCAATGACAGAGTCCTTGACCTGTTCTGCGGTATGGGGAATTTCACCTTGCCTATTGCGCGGAAAGTGCAGTCTGTGGTCGGAGTGGAAGGGGTTGCCACGCTAGTAGCGAATGGGCAATATAATGCCAGATTAAATAATTTGGATAACATATCTTTCTATCATGAAAACTTGGAAGCTAACATACATCAGCAACCTTGGGCGAAACTGGGATTTAACAAGGTGTTATTAGATCCGGCACGTGCGGGGGCAGCAGAAGTAATGTCACACATCGTCAAGCTAGCCCCTGAAAAAGTGGTTTATGTCTCTTGTAATCCAACAACATTGGCGCGGGACAGTAAGACGCTGCTTGAGGCTGGCTATCATATTATCAGTGTGCGGATGCTGGATATGTTTCCGCATACAGGTCATCTGGAGTCAATGGCGCTATTTAGTCGCATAGATTGCGGCGGATAGTTGCTATATATCCAATAGATTTCAAGATGCATTGAGACGGCAAGGGAGTGAATTCCCGAGAGCATAGATAACTATATGACTGGGGTGAGTGCAGCCAACAAAGCAGCAGCTTGAAAGATGAAGGGTATATGGGAGAGATTATGGTTGCGATAAGAAGTGCTCATTTAACCCCTGCGGGAGAGTTTGCAGTACATAAGTGGATCGCGAGTTTAAGTATCGTGCATCCTCAATTGAGTGAGAAATTGGCCGAAACCTGGCGTTATTGTTACGAAAAAGCGCAAAATCATCCTGATTCAGAACTTCTATTATGGCGTGGCGTAGAAATGGTCGAGATCCTTTCCACGCTGAGCATGGACAGTGACAGCATGCGTGCTGCATTACTGTTCCCGTTGGTTGATGCCAAATTACTCGATGGGGAAACAGTCACAGCAGTGTTTGGTGGTGCGATTACCGATCTGGTGAAAGGCGTCATGGAAATGGATGCTATTCGTCAGTTGAAAGCCACTCATAACGATTCAACCTGTTCTGTGCAGGTTGATAATGTCCGTCGCATGTTATTGGCCATGGTGGAAGATTTTCGCTGTGTTGTCATCAAACTGGCGGAGCGGATTGCGCATCTGCGGGAAGTCAAAGAAGCGGCTGAAGATGAACGGGTATTGGTTGCTAAAGAGTGTTCCAATATTTATGCACCATTAGCTAATCGTCTGGGAATTGGTCAACTCAAATGGGAACTTGAGGATTACTGCTTCCGTTATCTCCATCCTGATGAATACAAAAAAATTGCCACTCTATTGCATGAACGTCGAATTGATCGTGAGCAGTATATTGATCACTTTGTCAGTACATTACGTAAATATATGCTCAAAGAAAACGTAACGACTGAGATATATGGGCGACCTAAACATATCTACAGCATCTGGCGCAAGATGCAAAAAAAATCACTGTCATTTGATGAGCTGTTTGATGTTCGGGCGGTGCGGATTGTGGTTGAACGTTTACAGGATTGTTACGCGGCTCTGGGAATAGTACATACTCACTATCGCCATTTACCGGATGAATTCGATGATTATGTTGCCAACCCAAAACCCAATGGTTACCAGTCTATCCATACAGTCGTGCTTGGGCCGGGAGGGAGGACACTGGAAATTCAGATTCGTACCCGTCAGATGCATGAAGATGCTGAATTAGGGATTGCTGCCCATTGGAAATATAAAGAGGGGGCAACAGCGGTTAATCGTGCGGGGTATGAAGGACGCATTGCATGGCTGCGTAAACTGATCGCATGGCAGGAAGAGATGGCCGATTCTGGCGAAATGCTGGATGAAGTTCGCAGCCAGGTGTTTGATGATCGGGTATATGTATTTACACCTAAAGGGGATGTTATTGATCTCCCTGCGGGTTCTACGCCACTGGATTTTGCTTATCATATTCACAGTGATGTAGGGCATCGTTGTATTGGGGCGAAAATTGGTGGTCGTATTGTGCCATTCAGCTACCAGTTGCAGATGGGCGATCAGATTGACATCATCACGCAAAAACAGCCGAACCCAAGCCGCGACTGGCTGAACCCAAACCTGGGATATGTCACGACAAGCCGTGGCCGGGCGAAAATTCATAACTGGTTCCGCAAACAGGATCGGGATAAGAACATCATTGCTGGGCGTCAGATGTTGGATAACGAACTGGCACACTTGGGTATCAGCTTAAAAGAAGCAGAAAAGCTACTCATTGTCCGTTATAACGTCCACACACTTGATGAAGTCTTGGCAGGAATTGGCGTGGGTGATATCCGTATCAACCAGTTGGTTAACTTCCTGCAAAGCAAATTTAATAAAACGACTGCGGAAGATGCAGATCGGGAAGCGCTTCGCAATTTAGAAAGCAAACCCCATGCACAGCGTAGTTCTGCTAAAGACAATGGGCGGATTGTGGTAGAAGGTGTAGGTAATTTGATGCACCACATAGCGCGTTGTTGCCAGCCAATTCCGGGGGATGAGATTGTTGGTTTTATTACCCGTGGGAGGGGAATATCTATCCATTGGGCAGACTGTGAACAACTGGCAGATTTGCAGGCAAATGCCCCTGAAAGGGTGGTGGATGCGGTCTGGGGGGAGAGTTATTCCAGCGGTTACTCATTGATTGTGCGTGTTATTGCGAATGATCGTAGTGGATTACTGCGTGATATCACCACGATCTTAGCGAATGAAAAAGTCAATGTGCTTGGGGTTAGCAGCCGTAGTGATGTAAAACAGCAGATTGCTACCATTGATATGAATATTGAGATTTATAACCTGCAAGTATTGGGGCGGATACTGGCGAAAATCAATCAGTTACCAGATGTCATTGAAGCTAAACGTCTTCATGGCAACTGACAGCAAGAAAATTGGGATAAAAAAATGAAATCATTTGCTATATACCCTATGGATTTCAAGATGCTTCGCGACGGCAAGAGAGCGAATCCCCGGGAGCATAGAGAACGCTGTGACCGGGGGGAGCGAGTGCAGCCAACAAAAACAAAGAGACAACTTGAAAGATGACGGGTATAGAACGGTTACTGGAGATTATGGCGCAGTTGCGCCATCCTCAGCAGGGATGCCCTTGGGACAAAGAGCAGACATTCAAAACGATTGCACCTTATACGTTAGAAGAGACTTATGAAGTTATCGATGCTATTGAGCGCGGTGATTTTTCTGATCTGAAAGAAGAATTGGGTGATCTGTTATTCCAGGTCGTGTTCTATGCTGAAATGGGCAAAGAGCAGCAATTATTTGATTTCGATGATATCTGCAATGGGATCAGCGACAAACTGGAACGTCGGCACCCGCATATTTTCGCTCAGCAGCAGAATATCAGCAGTGATGTGGCTGTTAGTGGTTGGGAGAAACAGAAAGCGCAGGAAAGGGCACAAAAAGATCTTCATTCCGTCTTGGATGATATTCCTGTAAGCCTGCCAGCGCTAATGAAAGCCTATAAAATGCAGAAACGCTGTGCTTCCATTGGTTTTGACTGGGATACTCTGGGTCCGGTGCTGGACAAAGTCTATGAAGAGATAGACGAAGTGATGGATGAAGCTCATCAGGCAGTGGTTGATGAACAACATCTGGAAGAAGAGATTGGTGATTTACTGTTTGCTGCTGTGAACTTGTCCCGTCATTTGGGGTATAAACCTGAACTTGCATTGCAGAAAGCATGTAATAAGTTTGAAAATCGTTTCAGAGAAGTGGAAAAGCTGATCCGGCGTCAAGGCCATACATTGGAAACGGCGACATTGGAAGAAATGGAACAAATGTGGCAACAGGTTAAGAAACAATAGCTTGAAAAAATAGCCTGAAAGCCAGAAATTTTATTTTTTTGAGAGGAAAATTTATTTTGAATAAATTTTCCTGAGCTTAGTTTGAAAAAGAATTAAATATTTCTCAATTGGCTATTCTATTATTTAACAATGAATATCTTTCTCATTTTTCTAGTGATAAGTCTTTTCAAAAAAGAATATTTTCAAGAATAGAGGATAAAGTTGGAATATCGTTTTCACCATTACTCAATAATTTTAAATGCACGGAATCGGTTTACTCAATGCTTATGGATATTAATATATTTATACATCAAAAGGAAAATCAATACCGATTGCATTTAAGGGAAAATCAATGTATTGTGTTTAGTAATTATTTGTATTTACATTCCAGGACGAAATTTCCGAAAGACTCACAAAGGACGTTGTTTAGATTTTGGTTTTAGAGGGTTGTATGAATTTAATAATAGCTGATGCATTGGAGTATAAAGGTAGGATAAAAAAATTTGCGTCCGGGAACAAGAATGTCATTATATTTCTTTGTTTCTTATTACTTCCGGCAAAAGCCAGTGGTGTAATTGAGTTCTTAATTTTCTTGTCTTCGAATATTGTTACTCCAGAGAACTACATCAAATCATTTTATTTCTCTTCCATATCCTTAATAATCTATGTGTTATTTTATTTGGTTAATATAAGGTTTTTTCCCACAGCGAGGAAAAATTCAATTGTTGTTTCTTTGGTAGATAAAAAAACATTGTTTCTTTGTAGTATCATTTTTTTCATTTATAGTGCTTTCCCGATGGTTATTTTCTTTTTTTTAGGTTTTTTTTCTGGAAATGCTAATTCTTTATATTATTTTTCATCTATGTTGTTTTTGATTGTTTCTTTTGCTGTCATTGGATTTTGCTTATTTGAGTTAAATTTATTATGTTTTCTTTTGGTTGCTGCATTCTTTATTTTCTCTGCATCATTGAGAAATGGAGTATTGTATAATTTTATTTTTACATTGGCTATTTTATTAATGGCGTTTAGATTATATTTAAATCCTGTGTTATTTCACTCAACCAATCAAAATAAAAAGTTGTTTTCATCAGGGTTATTTTTATCACCTTATATTGTAAACCTACGATATCATTTTCATAAAAATAAAACATCGTCATTTGTTATGTTATTATCTGTTCTGATTTTATATATATTATGTGAAAGTGCATTTTCTCAAATTCCAGCCAAGTCTGATTATATATTACTAACATATTTCAGTGTTGTTATCTATATACCCAATAGATTTCAAGTTGCAGTGCGGCGGCAAGAGAACGCATCCCCAGGAGCATAGATAACTATGTGACTGGGGTAAGTGAACACAGCCAACAAAGCAGCAGCTTGAAAGATGAAGGGTATATGCATGTTATTGTTTTATAATCTCTCATATATTGAAATAAATCGCCTTTCATATTTGTCTAATTTTTTGTCTATGCGAAAAATTTTACTTTATAATTATTTGGTTTCTTTGTTTTTATTTTCTGTTTTAAGTTCTTCTTTTTGTTTTTTTGTTGTTAAATCATTTCCTATTATTATGTTTATATCTTATGTTTTTCTTTCAGTTATTCTCTCATTTATTTCTTTACTGAGAACTCAGTATACGAAACTTATTATTCTTTGTATTATTGTCTCTTTTACATACTTTTTTGGGGTTATTTATGCTTGAAGTTGTTGGATTGGAAGTGGTTATTAATGATAAGACTATTCTTTCAGGAAGCAATTGTAATTTTCATGTGGGATTAAACCGTGTTGCTGGAGTTAATGGAGTGGGTAAAACGACTTTTCTTTCAAGTATTGCGGGTATGAATAAGGTTAAAAAAGGAATGGTTAACTTGATAAAAAAGGAGAAAAAATATCGATTTAGTTTACAGAAACATGGTTTTTACGTCTCTGATAATGTTGATTTTTATAACTTTATTACTGGAATGGATGTGATAAAGCTATGCAAACGTTATAGGAAAAATAATCTAAGACATCAATTAGATTACTATTTAAATGGTTTTGGCATATCTAAATATTCTGGTATTGAATATGGGCAAATGTCACTTGGCACAAAAAAGAAATTCTTATTGACCTCAGCCTTTATTACGGATGCTGATGTCTATATTTTTGATGAACCCACAAATGGCCTTGACTCAGATTCTATAACATTTTTAATAGAATTGATGATTTCTCTTGCAGAAGAGAAAATTGTTATTTTTAGCTCACATGATGATAGCTTTTTG
The DNA here is from genome assembly GCF_001280945.1 of Photorhabdus heterorhabditis. NCBI lineage: Bacteria > Pseudomonadati > Pseudomonadota > Gammaproteobacteria > Enterobacterales > Morganellaceae > Photorhabdus > Photorhabdus heterorhabditis. The sequence continues at coordinate 18,325 of NZ_LJCS01000042.1, forward strand.
CCGGGATTAAATTTCACTACCTATGAAATAAAATAATATAGCATGGGGAATAAAACATCCTGATTAGTAGGAATGTAGCGTTGCCAGAATGTAAAAACATAAAACAACGCAATTACCGTTAAACCTCAGTAATTAATGGCAGTAATCCCAAATTCAACAACTGAATTTCAATATCATTGGCTTTATCAATATCATCCTGATTTTCGCCGTCAAAAATGCCTTGTTTGGTGATAATTAATGTCCCCAATTGTTCTTTATCATTGGCAATAGGCAAGATTTCAGCGGCCATTGGTAATAATGCGGGATCTATAACAAAGGGTAAATAAATCATCCACCCAGCACTCAGCCTGTCGGGGAATACCTGATTTTGCTTCAAGGTATAACCGTTAGTTTCTACCATAATGTAGGGAGCATTACGGCTGAGAACTAAAAAGGTAATAAAATTAATCAGCCGTGAAAACTGAAAATCTTTTTCGTCAATATTGAGTCTTATTGTTATATTAGTTTGTCCTAACCTGTCACTACGATAGTTCTCATAAAATAGGGAACAGGAAAAATCGTCATCTTCACCATCCCAAATACTTTTTCCTATAAAAGGGAAATTTTCTTTGTAATTTTTTTCGAATACCTGAACTGCTTTTTTCGTTGGATGCTGTCCTTCAAAAACAGGATGCTCTAATGCTTCCTTACGAGTGTGTCCAGTCAAAAACCAGGTTTTATGACGGCCAAAAAAGTGATCGATTTGCTGAGTAATTCGATATAAATCAGTCAATACTATTTGGGGAGTCAACGGTTCTTTCCAGTCAAAATACAGTTCTATTTCCAGTGATAAAATAGCCATTTATTACCTCGCATTATTCAAATAAAGGGGTGTGAAATACCGCCCTGAGAAGGGCAGCGATTAAACCTCAGTAATTAATGGCAGTAATCCTAAATTCAACAACTGAATTTCAATATCATTGGCTTTATCAATATCATCCTGATTTTCGCCGTCAAAAATACCTTTTTTGGTGATAATTAATGTCCCCAATTGTTCTTTATCATTGGTAATAGGCAAGATTTCATCTGCCATTGGTAATAATGCGGGGTCTATAACAAAGGGTAAATAAATCATCCACCCTGCACTTAACCTGTCGGGGAATACCTGATTTTTCTTCAAGGTATAACCGTTAGTTTCTACCATAATGTAGGGAGCATTACGGCTGAGAACTAAAAAGGTAATAAAATTAATCAGCCGTGAAAACTGAAAATCTTTTTCGTCAATCTTAAGCTTTATTGTTAGCTTAATTTTCCCCAGTTTATCAATACGATAGTTCTCATAAAATAGGGAACAGGCAAGGTCATCAACTTCACCATCCCAGATTTGTTTTCCTATAAAAGGAAAATCTTCTTTGTAACTTTCTTCAAACACCTGAACCGCTTTTTCTGTCGGGTGGCCCCCTTCAAAAACAAGGTGTTCCAATGCTTCCTTACGAGTATGACCTGTCAAATACCAGTTTTTTTGACGCCCGAAGAGTTGGTCAATCTGTTGTGTTATCTTATACAAATCAGCCAGTGCCACTTGAGGAGTCAAAGATTCTTTCAGGTCAAAATACAACTTTATTTTTGTCGATAAAATAGCCATTTATTACCTCGCATTATCCAAATAAAGGGGTGTGAAATACCGCCCTGATAAGAGCAGCGATTAAACCTCAGTAATTAATGGCAGTAATCCCAAATTCAACAACTGAATTTCAATATCATTGGCTCTGTCAATATCGTCCTGATTTTCGCCGTCAAAAATGCCTTGTTTGGTGATAATTAATGTCCCCAATTGTTCTTTATCATTGGTAATAGGCAAGATTTCAGCGGCCATTGGTAATAATGCGGGGTCTATAACAAAGGGTAAATAAATCATCCACCCTGCACTTAACCTGTCGGGGAATACCTGATTTTGCTTCAAGGTATAACCGTTAGTTTCTACCATAATGTAGGGAGCATTACGGCTGAGAACTAAAAAGGTAATAAAATTAATCAGCCGTGAAAACTGAAAATCTTTTTCGTCAATATTAAGATCTATTCTTATTTTGGTTTGTCCTAACCTGTCACTACGGTAGTTTCTGTAGGATATAGAACAGGCAAGATCATCATTTTCACCATCCCAGATTTTCTGGACAATGAAAGGAGGTATTTCCTTATAATCATTCTCAAATGCCTCTATTACCTTTTTCGTTGCCCCTTGTTCATCAAAGGCTGTGTGTTCTAATGCCTGCTTACGGGAGTGTCCGGGAAGAAACCAAATCTTGTGATATCCAAAGAATAGATCAATCTGTTGCGTTATCTTATACAAATCAGTGAGTGCCATTTGTGGAGTCAACGATTCTTTCCAGTCAAAATACAGTTCTATTTCCAGTGATAAAATAGCCATTTATTACCTCGTCTATCCAATTAAAGGGGTGTGAAATACTTTAACGTTGGGATGCCCAGAGAATTCTTTCGAATAGTAAGTTGCACTCATAGGTTCCATAAAATGCCAGTGGGAGCGTGGAATGCTATTCAATGAAGTACATACTTCTTATTGTCTACTAGCTTGCTTTATCATGGATTTATCTCCCGTCCACCATCCTATTGGCTTTCCTTTCTTAAAAAACTGATCATATTTAGCTTTGGATTCCAGAAACAGGCATGCTTTTGGTCGCCAGCCATCAAAACTGACTCCCAGACATTCCCATACCTGTATGAGTTTTGCGTCCGGTTTGTAAACGGTTTTGGCTATCTGGAGTTGATAATCAAGGGTAACCTGTGAATATGAGCTGGTACTTTCCCAACTAGGACTCACTTTCTCAATAGCTGGGCAAGCCTTGCATTCTTCCCTTGTTGTACTGATCACATCCGTTCGGGCTTCCGCTTGCTCTTTTTCATCATCCTTGTCTTTTGTCATTTCCGTAACGCCGAGGCCAACACCAACGCCAACCAATATGCCCGTAAGGGCTGATGCTGCATATTCAGCCGCAGTCAGAGCGACCGGAACTACCAAAGGTAAAGGCATGTTAATTGCTCCTTTTCAGCAAGTTATCTATTATTCTCAAGATATCTTTGTATTGTTGTTCCGGGTTTTCCCCTGCTTCAAGGGCATTTTTGATTTCTGGTACACCATGGAAGTCACGATTAAATGCTGTTAAATAAAGGTATGATTTAATCAGCTTTTTATCTTTAAAGCCTAGGTCTTCGATTAAATACCGATAGGCTTCTTTAAGTCGCTTATGCAAATTTTTCTCATCCTCATGCGCAACCAAATCGGCATGTTCTGACAAAATGCATTGCCTGATTTTTTCAATATAAGTATTGTCCTCTATATCAATAATTTTATCGAATTGTTCCTGAGTCAGTATAATCATGGCATCACCCCTTAACTCATAAGCTACTATTACCTATACTGGGTCTTTTATCTGTGTGCAATTCAGCCGAAATGATTGCGACGGAAGCAATCATACTGTTTTTTAATCAATTAAAGCAATAAAATCATTCGACGTTGAGAAGTGCTAATAACGATTAGCTTCATGAAAAATGAAGTTTTTGTATGTACTCATGTCTACATTGGAAATACTGTGAAGGGGAAAATAATCTTATACCCAGTGAATTTCAAGATGGATCGCGACGGTAAGGGAGCGACTCCCCGGGAGCATATACCCAATAGATTTCAAGTTGCAGTGCGGCGGCAAGAGAACGCATCCCCAGGAGCATAGATAACTATGTGACTGGGGTAAGCGAACGCAGCCAACAAAGCAGCAGCTTGAAAGATGAAGGGTATAGATAACGATCTGACTGGGGTGAGTGCAGCCAACAAAGCAGCAACTTGAAAGATAACGGGTATATTTATGCGCAGATTATTTGTAGCGCATTTAAGGTTAGGGTATACTGCTTTCCCGTCCTGTTATATCCATCATCTTTAAACCTAAACTTTCAGGTTCAGCATGAAAACTAATTATATTTTTGTGACCGGCGGGGTCGTATCCTCTCTGGGTAAAGGCATTGCCGCAGCCTCTTTGGCCGCTATACTTGAAGCCCGTGGACTCAATGTCACTATTATGAAACTGGACCCGTACATCAACGTTGATCCGGGGACAATGAGCCCAATCCAGCATGGGGAAGTTTTCGTTACTGAAGACGGCGCTGAAACTGATCTCGATTTAGGTCACTATGAGCGTTTCATTCGCACCAAAATGACGCGTCGTAATAACTTCACTACTGGCCGAGTTTATTCCGAAGTTCTGCGTAAAGAGCGCCGTGGCGATTATTTGGGAGCGACCGTTCAGGTTATTCCTCACATCACCAATGAAATCAAAGATCGTATTATCAGTGGCGGTGAAGGTCATGATGTGGTATTGGTGGAAGTTGGTGGTACGGTCGGTGATATAGAATCCTTGCCATTTCTTGAAGCGATTCGTCAGATGGCGGTAGAAGTGGGTCGTGAACATACTTTATATTTGCACCTGACCCTTGTTCCTTATCTGGCAGCGGCTGGCGAAGTAAAAACCAAGCCAACTCAACATTCTGTAAAAGAGCTGCTTTCTATCGGTATTCAGCCAGATATTCTGATCTGCCGTTCAGATCGTGTCATTCCTGCTAACGAGCGTGCAAAAATTGCGCTTTTCTGTAATGTACCGGAGAAAGCCGTTATCTCTCTGAAAGACGTTGATTCCATTTATAAAATCCCAGGGCTATTGAAATCTCAAGGATTAGATGATTATATTTGTAAACGATTCAGCCTCGATTACCCGGAAGCAAATCTGTCTGAATGGGAGCAGGTCATTTACGAAGAAGCGAATTCTTCCGGTGAAGTGACTATCGGGATGGTTGGTAAATATGTTGAACTGCCTGATGCTTATAAGTCCGTGATTGAAGCGTTGAAGCACGGTGGATTAAAAAATCGTCTGACTGTTAACATCAAGCTGATTGATTCGCAGGATGTTGAAACCCGTGGTGTTGAATTACTAAAGGGTTTGGATGCGATTCTGGTTCCAGGTGGTTTCGGTGGTCGTGGTGTGGAAGGCAAAATCATGACAGCCCGTTATGCCCGTGAGAACAAAATTCCTTATTTGGGAATTTGTCTCGGAATGCAAGTCGCATTAATTGAGTTCTCACGCCATGTCGCAGGTATGGAAAAAGCCAGCTCAACAGAATTCGAACCTGATTGCCGATTCCCGGTTGTTGGCCTTATCACCGAATGGCGTGATGAGGATGGTAATTTAGAAGTGCGTAGCGAAGAGAGTGATCTCGGTGGAACGATGCGTGTGGGGGGGCAGCCATGTCACCTGACCAAAGATAGTTTGGTTCGTACCTTGTATGGTGCAGAGACTATCATTGAACGCCATCGTCATCGTTATGAGGTTAATAACTTGCTGCTGAAACGCATTGAAGATGCTGGTCTGAGGGTAGCCGGCCGTTCAGTAGACAATAAATTAGTGGAAATTATTGAGATACCCGACCATCCTTGGTTCGTGGCTTGTCAGTTCCACCCAGAATTTACTTCTACTCCTCGTGACGGCCATCCGTTGTTTGCCGGTTTTGTAAAAGCTGCCGGTAACTATCAGAAAAGCCAGCTCAAATAAGATGTGCAGTAAGTGGCGGTATCAGATGTTCTGCCACTTACTTGAAATATAACTTGTACTGAGGAAAACCTAATGTCCAAAATCGTTAAAGTGATCGCTCGTGAAATCATCGACTCCCGTGGTAATCCAACCGTAGAAGCAGAAGTACATCTGGAAGGGGGCTTTGTTGGTTTAGCGGCGGCACCATCTGGTGCATCTACCGGTTCCCGCGAAGCATTGGAACTGCGTGATGGTGACAAATCCCGTTTTATGGGTAAAGGTGTACTGAAAGCTGTTGATGCAGTAAATGGACTGATTGCACAGGCAGTTATCGGCCAGGATGCAAAAGATCAGGCTAACATCGACAGAATCATGATCGATCTGGACGGTACCGAAAACAAATCTAAATTCGGTGCTAACGCGATTCTGGCGGTTTCTCTGGCTAACGCAAAAGCGGCAGCTGCTGCGAAAGGGATGCCATTGTACGAACATATTGCTGAACTGAATGGTACTCCGGGTAAATTCTCTATGCCGTTGCCGATGATGAACATCATCAACGGTGGTGAGCATGCGGATAACAACGTTGATATCCAAGAATTCATGATTCAGCCGATTAGTGCAAAAACGCTGAAAGAAGCGGTTCGTATCGGTTCTGAAGTGTTCCACAACCTAGCTAAGGTCCTGAAAGCAAAAGGCATGAGTACTGCTGTGGGTGACGAAGGGGGTTATGCACCTAACCTGGAGTCTAATGCTGCTGCTCTGGCGGCCATCAAAGAAGCGGTAGAACAAGCAGGTTATGTTCTGGGCAAAGATATCACATTGGCTATGGATTGCGCAGCTTCTGAATTCTACAACTCAGCAACAGGTAACTATGAATTGAAAGGTGAAGGAAAAACTTTCACTTCTCAGGAATTTACGCATTATCTGGAAGATTTGACCAGAGAGTATCCAATCGTTTCCATCGAAGATGGCCTGAATGAATCTGACTGGGATGGTTTCGCTTACCAAACCAAAGTGTTGGGTGAAAAAATCCAGTTGGTTGGTGATGACTTATTCGTTACCAACACAAAGATCCTGAAAGAAGGCATCGAGAAAGGCATTGCTAACTCCATTTTGATCAAATTCAACCAGATTGGTTCTTTGACAGAAACTCTGGCTGCTATCAAAATGGCAAAAGAAGCGGGTTATACCGCAGTGATCTCTCACCGTTCCGGTGAAACAGAAGATGCTACTATTGCTGATCTGGCAGTAGGTACCGCTGCTGGTCAAATCAAAACAGGTTCTATGAGCCGTTCTGATCGCGTTGCTAAATACAACCAATTGATCCGTATTGAAGAAGCGCTGGGTAACCGTGCTCCTTTCAGGGGCCTGAAAGAAGTAAAAGGTCAGGCTTAATCGAATCGGTAATTAAGTATATACCCAATAGATTTCAATTTGCAGCGCGGCGGCAAGAGAACGCATCCCCAGGAGCATAGATAACGATGTGACTGGGGTGAGAAAGCAGCCAACAAAGCAGCAACTTGAAAGATGAAGGGTATAGGAGGGGTAAAACCCTCCTTAAATGCTTTAACAAATATTTTTTTAAGACGTTCGTTAACGTACTTAATGCGACTTCCAATATTTCCAGAAATAACTAAACTTTCTGAATATTCTAATATCTATAAAAGAGCATTGCTGAACAATTAAAGTTCATGTATGACCTTTTAGTCGTTTTTCCATTCGGAAAATATTTGGCTGTACTTAGCGGGGTTTAACGTCTTAGTACAGCTATTTTTTAGTATTCCGCATCAGTGCGGACTCAGGGAAAAAGCTGTAATAATATATACCCAATAAATTTCAAATTGCAGGGCGGAGGCAAGTGAACGCAGCCAACAAAGCAGCAGCTTGAAAGATGAAGGGTATATATCTAATCCATGAGCAATTCGACAGATTATTAAAGGCATGTCGAAGAGCTGGGTTTGAAATGGAAAGTTTAATAATGAAGTGATAAGAATCCCAAATGCCTTATTTATTAAGGTGAGAAAATCGCTGACATGAGGTGTACAGGTGCTTCTACGCTTCGGGACGTAGGAGGTTCTGCTTAGCCAGAACCCAGTAGCATATAGTGACGATAGTGATGTTGTGCATTGTTATACCAGAGGTATATAGGGATCAGGATTAATAAATCGGGTAGGCGCATAGTTATCATACCCTTTACCCCGGCAATATTCTTTTAACTGACTTAATGAGTTTATCCCTATTTTCTGATAAATAAATTGTAGCCTGCTTTGTACCGTTCTATATGAAATACCTAATTTTTTAGCTATATCTTTGGCGCTGAGTGATTGCAACGCAAAAAATACGATATCGAATTCTCTATCAGTAAATAAATCAGTTGGGTTGCCAAATGATAATGGGTCAGGATGCCTGTTGTTTTCAAAATGATACATGGAATAAATTTGAAGTTTTCTTCCGTGCGCTACAATCCCAATGCATTTTCCATCCTTCATTAGCGGTGTAACATCGACTAGAAACTGCTGGATTCTTTTCTCTTTTCCCCCATAGGTGAAGGTATCTAGTACTGGAATGGTTTTTTGATTAGTCATTACATATCTATCATTGGCTTGTATAATATCCTCAAACTCGGCCCACGGTGCTGGACATTCACCATCAAGCCTCCCTTCTATATTAAACCCCTTAGGCAGGCCGCTGTAATAAAACGCAACATCATTTGCATAGGCGAATCGAGATTCGTTGTCTTTTATAACCCAAAAATCGTTGCTGTTTTCCATATATGATATGAAGGCATCAAAACTTTTTGAATGAACATCCAGATCTTTGTTTACAGAAAAACTCATCGTGTTATCTTTCATAATTTCCACCCGTTATGATAAAATTATAAAACAATAATAACTTTCATATGAGAGTATCACTTTTACGACGCAATAGGTAATTATGTTTATGGACTTCAAACAATAATCTCTGGAAAAGCTATTTTTTTTAGGGTTAAAAAATTTCCCTAATTAATGCCAGATTTTAAAAGCGCGAATATAGCGAGATAAAATCTTCTATATAAAAGATAGGGTTAAATTAATGAGGGATAGGATTCTGCTAAAAACAGAATCCTAATGGCATAGTGAAGACAACGATGTTGTGCATTATTATGCCAGAGGTATATAGGGGTTAGGATTAATAAATCGGGTAGGCGCATAGTTATTATACCCCTTACCCCGGCAATATTCTTTTAACTGGCTTAATGAATTTATCCCTATTTTTTGATAAATTAATTGTAACCGACTTTGTACCGTTCTATATGAAATGCCTAATTTTCTAGCTATATCTTTGGCGCTGAGTGATTGCAACGCAAAAAATACGATATCGAACTCTCTATCAGTAAATAAATCAGTTGGTGTGCCAAGAGTTAATGAATCAGGATGTCTATTATTTTCAAAATGATACATGGAATAAATTTCTAGTTTTTTACCGTGACCAACAACCCCAATACATTTTCCATCCTTCATTAGCGGTGTGACATTGGCTAAAAATGGTTGGATTATTTTTTGCTTCCCGCCATAAGTTAAGGTGTTTAGTACCGGAATGGTTTTTAAACTAGTCATTACGTTTTTATCATTAGCTTGTATAATATCTGCAAACTCAGCCCACGGTGCTGGACATTCACTATCAAGCTTACCTTCTATGTTAAACCCCTTAGGCAGGCCACTGTAATAAAGCGTAGCATCATTAACATAGACGAATCGGGATTCGTTGTCTTTTATAACCCAAAGATCGTTGCTGTTTTCCATATATGATATGAAGGCATCAAAACTTTTTGAATGAACATCCAGATCCTTGTTTACAGAGAAACTCATACTTTTATCATTCATAATTTCACCCATCATATTAAACTGTTAACTATAATAATTTTTATGTGAGTTTATCACTTTTACGATTTAATAGGTAATTAGTAAAGGTAAAACGCATCGGATTTTGTACTCAGAAAACCTGCATAAAACGTAAATATTTCCTATACCTATAAAGATGTAATAATGTGATATAACAACAAAAATTTGTATGAAATAACATCTGTTATGATTTAATTGACCCCATTCCCACGCTTTAGATCTCAAAATTCAAAAAACTGCATTTTCTTCTTAGGGCAGACTCCTTATATTCACACGCCTTGTATTTTTTTAACAATTGTAGCAATGGTGGATCAGATATCACCGGCGCTAATGGAGTCACCATGGATGCTTCTGAATCTTTAACTCCAGCCATGAAGCCAAATTTTTCTAATAAAAAAGGCTTAATTATTCTGGCTGCGGATATTTTATTACTGTTTATCTTGCTCAATACTTTGCCGTTTGGTGAAAAAGCTAATGCGGGTTTGGCATTGATGGTATTTGTTGGTGTGCTGTGGCTGACTGAAGCTATTCACGTCACGATTACTGCGTTATGTATTCCAATTCTGGCTGTTGGCATGGGATTGATGAATACGGGAGATGCACTGAAATCTTTTGCTAATCCCATTATCTTTCTGTTTTTTGGTGGCTTTGCACTGGCAACGGCACTTCATATACAAGGACTAGATAGACTGATCGCCAACCGTCTGCTGATGATTGCTCGTGGGCGTTTGTCTGTAGCGGTGATGTTGTTGTTTGGTGTTACCGCTGGCCTTTCCATGTGGATCAGTAACACAGCGACAGCTGCCATGATGTTGCCATTAGTATTAGGGATTTTGTCTAATTTAGATACACGCTCTGAACGTCATACTTTTGTGTTTGTATTGCTGGGTGTTGCTTATAGTGCAAGTATTGGTGGTTTAGGTACGCTGGTCGGTAGCCCACCAAACGCGATTGCGGCGGCTCAACTGGGAATTGATTTTTTTAGTTGGATGAAATTTGGTGTTCCTCTGGTTGTGATTTTGATGCCAATGATGGTGGGTGTCATGTATCTAATGTTGCGCCCGAATTTGAATCATAAATTCGACATGAAGTTGGAGAAATTAGATTGGACTGGCAAGCGTTTGATGACCATGCTGATTTTTCTGTCTGCGGTGTTTTGCTGGATCTCTAGTACTGCGATTAGCTCCGCTCTGGGAGGGGTGAAAGATCTGGATACCATTATCGCTGTCAGTGCCGCTATTCTGATTGGTGTAACCGGTGTTGCGAGTTGGTCTCAGATTCAGAATAACACCGAGTGGGGCGTATTGATGTTGTTCGGTGGTGGCCTGACTTTAAGTGCCATTCTGAAAAACTCAGGTGCCAGTGAAATTATGGCGAATGGTATGGCTGCTACTTTCGGTGCAAGCCATTGGTTTGTGATCATTGTTGCGGTGGCTGCGTTTATTATCTTCCTGACTGAATTTACCAGTAATACAGCGAGTGCAGCTTTGTTGGTGCCAGTATTTGCAACAGTTGCGGAAGCATTGGGTATGCCGGTGGTGACGTTGACACTGATTATCGGCTTTGGAGCGTCTTGTGCTTTTATGCTGCCGGTTGCCACACCGCCTAATGCGATTGTTTTTGGCTCTGGTCATATCAAACAGACTGAAATGGTAAGAGTGGGGATAGTTTTGAATATTGCTTGTATCATTATCATTTCTCTATTTGCCTGGTTCTTCTGGCTGTAACTGAAAGTTTAATTAATGCTTTTCGGAACAAGATAACTCATAACGACCCCGCCCAATATGCTGGCGGGGAAAAAAGCCAGAGGAAAAAGATAACAGGTATATCTAAGGATTTGGTGAGCCCGAGAGGGATCGAGGTTCACCTGCCGATTTAACCTGACAGACACTGATATAAAGGTATCTGTCAGCTCAAATCTGCGTTATAACACCAATTTATTGTGCAGAAAATATCTACAAAGCGTCACTATCATTATCGTATACCCGCTCAAGTTCCGAGTAGCAAATGCTGTTGTTTCGACGCTTACTGTAAGAGGGGAAGCGTGGATGACAGCATGAATTCCGGTTACGCCAACGAAGAATACGGTGACCTGAAAGGATAATAAAAACGTGTATTTTGACCATCAAGAATTCTTTTAATAAATGACAGAATCTTACATGATGAACACCGCATTGAATACATGACCGAAAAAATAATAACAATAAATTCAGATGATTACGTCAAATTAACCTATTGGAAAGCATACCAAGCTTGATACACTTTTTATCGCAAAAAGCAATAAATAATTTAAGTTTTTTCAATGGGTTATATTTTTGGTTGTGATGTAATTCACAAACATTTAACTATTACATAACTGAAATAAAAAAAATTGTTATTATTACTATGCTGAATTAAATTTTGATTTGGTATATTTTTAAAAAAATCCTATAGGAGCATATAATGAATGTGATAACAGCACAGGCATTTAGGCCGATAACTGATGATGAAAAATTAAATTATGATAATGGTTTAATGAGTTCATCCCCTAATTAATAGAATAAGGAATAAAGGTATGTCATAACCTTTATTCCTTTATTTGTCCTTTCATTTATAAGGTAAAACATGGACATTATTAACGTAAAAAGGGAAATAACAGTAATAATAAATAAAAAATTTAATGATACTGATCTGTATACTTGTTACTTGTCAGGCTCAGTCATTGAAGGGTTTTCAACACCAAAATCTGATTATGATGTCTATGTTATATTGGAGGGAGAACGAGAAATAGAATGCGAAGAGATATTTATACCATCCGATATAGGAATGTTAGAAGTGACAATAATCTCTTTAAAAGAGATAAAAGAAATCATGAAGATAATCAACAATGGAAGCTCAAATTCCGATTGGTATAAATTACATTTATCTCATAGGATACTAACAGGGGAATCGATTATAAAATCAAATAATTTTAACAAGTTAAAAGGAGGTATAAATAAAACTAAATTATGTGAAATACTTAAGACCAAAGCAAAAAACTTTGGAGAAAAGTGTTTTTCCGATGGGATTGGGAATATTTTAAATAATGACCTGATATCAGCGGCATTCAACTTTGAACGAACAGTTAATTCAGCAATGGATTATATTTTGGCTTCGAGTGAAAATACATCCACTTTAATAAAGTGGCGCTATAAAAATGCAATGAAGGTATTTGGAAAAGACCATCCAATAACATCTATATACTTGATGGTTTGTTCGAAATTTAATGTAACCAATGATATTTCAACAATTGATTACATAAATTCAGTTGCTAAAATGTGGCAATTAACTTTAGACTATTGTCAAGGAAAAGATATTTTTAGTTACAATGTATCTTTTGCAAAAAAAAGAATAGCTAATACATCTGACATTTCATTATCAGATGAAGATAATAAACCAATAGTAAAAAATTTATGGTACAGAGTCTTGTACAAGGATGGGAAGTTAATACTTTTCGCAAAAAAAGCATTATGTGAAATTAATTTGGATGCATATAAAGTTTGGTTAGTAATAGATAATGAAAAAACAGAGTTTGAAGTTGTTTCAGAATTAAAAAAACTTGGAATAACTAATGCAAATGCTAATTTTTATATATCGGAATTCGAAAGACTAGGGGCATTAACATGAATATACCCAATAGATTTCAAATTGCAGCGCGGCGGCAAGAGAACGCAGCCAACAAAGCAGCAACTTGAAAGATGAAGGGTATAGTACATATGGGGAATGCCATGGAAAGAATAAAGATTATAAGTAAGCACCACTGCTGGAGAACATTAAAGGGAACTAAAACTAATAATATTCAAGAATATTTGAACCAAATAAACAATGGATGCCAATTACAAGAAACAATATTTCATCTACGCGATGCAGAAGAAATGTTAATGGACTTAAGTAATTTGTCATCACCCATATCAAGATTATCAAGTACTGAAATAATACAAGGAATGGGTTTTTTTTCAAAAAATGGCATAGTTCCAGCAATAGCGGTCTTTCATCCCGATCATGGTTCTGAATATCAAAATCACCCTAGACCTATTTTTGAAGATATTTATAAAACGTATGCTGAGATGCATAAATTATATCAAAAATATGGATTCAAACCATTTATTATCGGTAGTGGTAGAAATTCACTTGATACTGAAGCGTATTACGGGGAAAAAAGAAATGATTAAACGCGGTTTATTTATAGCTTTTGAAGGAAATGATGGTGCAGGTAAATCAACAATTTCACGCGAAGTTTATGATATTTTGTCTCTAGATTATAATAATATTGTTTTTTTAGATAAGAATTATCCTTTACTACCATCTGGGTATAGTATGTATCATATGGGAAAAATACGAGATGTCCTTTGGGATTATGATATTTCTGCTCCATTGGGTGAACTTGGTGACCGGCATTGGATTTTATTGATAGCATCATGGTTTGCTGTTTTAGATAGTTTAATTATTCAACCTTGTTTATTGCAAGGTAAAATTATTATATGTGATAGTTGGTATTATAAATATTTAGCAAGATTCTTACTGAAATCCACGGAATTAGCAAAATTAAGTAAGTCGGTTCTATCGATAAACACAAAACCAGACATGGTGATATATCTTGATGTTCCTCCAAATATTGCTGAAAAAAGGAAGAAAATATTAAAACCTAGTGAGTCTGGAAAGTTAGAGATAAATGAAAAATATGATTTTATAGAATATCAAAAACACGTTTTTAATCAATACCAGACATTTTATGATGACACTTGGAAAATTATTGATACTGATACCTTAACTAAAGATGCAGTAATTAAATTAATAGTGGATATTATTCAAGTGGAAATGCCAAAAAAAATTTAATTACTGTAATCTCTATATTTAATGAGGCTATTTTAGTTGGAGAAAAATGATGGATAGACAATTTTGCAAATTAATATTAGCCTCCTCAGGAAATTCTTTCACCTTGTATTTGGAGATGATAATATCATTCACATTAATCACATATCACTGGAACGGTGGAGCGATATACTCATCTTTATATACAATTTCATATGCTGTATCGTTACTATTTCTAACGCCCTATGTTTCGTCATTTGTAGATGAAAATATAAAACCCAAAAAGTACATTATTATCATTTCGTTACTTTGTGGTGTTATTACCACTTTTCAATACAATATTGATGACATTAATATATATATTCTTTATTCTTTTATTAAAAACATCCTTCGTTTATTTTTAGGACCTTCTAATTTTTTAATATTAAAAAACATATCAACCAAAAAGTTTGAAAAAAACTTTAGTTATTGGCAAGTTTTATTTCAAATATACAAAATGTTAGCCCCGTTATTTTTAGGTTTTATTCTTATCTACTACTCAACAAAACAGATTCTTATTTTAATATCAATGCTTTATTTTATTTCAGCAGTCTTATATGTTTTTGTTTCAGAACCTTTGATTGATGTTAACCGCAAAAAAAACAAAATATCGCTAATTAATTACTTTAATATAATGAAAGATAATAAAATATTGTTTTCATTTATTGTTATTTCCACTTTAACTTGTTTTGGCTATTTATCAGATAGCTTAATAGCTCTTAGCTTTATGGAGCAGGGATTCAATGGAAGCCATTATAGTTTTGCCATGTGTCTTTCTGGTGTTTCAGGTGTTTTAATTGGTTTGGTATTTGGAAAATATAAGATTAACATATCTTTAAATATTATGTTGTTTTCATTCTTTTTGTGGGGGTTGGGGTATCTTTTAATAGGAATAACAAATCAATTTAACGATTCGTTTCCTGATGAAATCAATTTATTTCTTATGTTTTTAGCAATGGTAATAATAGGAATAGGATCGTCTATGAATAATATTATTGTTACCATTTATATGCAGAAATTTGCAACTAATGATAACTCGGCTAAAATATTTGGTTTAACGTCAATTTCTGTTGGTTTTTCCATGTTTATTGGCCCTTTGATAGGTTCCACAATATCTTATTTTTTTTCCGCAAGCATTGTTTTCTTTGCAACATTTATAGGTATTTTTTCAACCATTATTGTGGTTATTTTAATAAATCGTAAATCCACGTCATGACACAGTTTTACTGAGGGTCAGTGAGTGGATATACAATAAAAGTGTATATCTAAGGAGGTAATATCATGCGAGTGGTAAGTGACATAGCTGTATGTGTCTAATATATATTGATTGGAGTTGTCCTAGATCAAATTATTTATCTAAGACAACCCATAATTTTATTTAAAAATTCTTTTAAGACTATTTAAATAATTAAATATTTTTCATGTTTATTAAGGGGGTACGTGGAAAAACCTGTTTGTACTATTCCTGTTCTCTAGGTTTTAGATAGAGAATAGTTTGTTGCAAACAGGTTATTCTGATTGCCAGAAGAAACCATCTTTTACTATATAATTAAATCTATTAATAACGTCGGAAGTTTGCTGTTTTATAGTTTGCTGGATTCCTATTTATATCTATCATTTATACCCTTCATCTTTCAAGCTGCTGCTTTGTTGGCTGCGTTCACTTACCCCAGTCACAGAGTTATCTATGCTCCTGGGGATGCGTTTTCTTGCCGCCGCGCTGCAACTTGAAATCTATTGGGTATATATTCAAACTGCAATATTTTAGATTTATTGTGCTGAAAATATTTATAAAACGCTATCATCATTATCGTATGCCCGATTAACTTCTTGGATGGCAAAGTCTTTGACGGATTGAACTTTGATCGGGCCTTTTGAACTATATTTGTAGATATCGCCAGCCTCATCATTATCTAAAAGCATCACATATGACATTCTATCACGCTGTCCATTTCGTTCTGTACGAACAACGCCATGTACATTAGCCCGAACTTTTGTCGTTAAGTCTCCTGTAAGCACTTCGATTGAACTACCAAAGTTAATGATCAGGTAACCAGGAACCGGATCGATTGCTAAAAGCTCATCATCTATATAAGCCAACAGCCCACGTTCAGTTGTTCTTAGGATAGTTATCCATCCTAGATCTCGATGAAATTTGGAGCCTCGGGTAGCTTTCTCTGAGCGGTAATGATTAAACCCAAACATCTGGTGTCCAAGTCCTTCGGAAAGACCACAAGTGACTAATTCCCAGTCACTACGGGGAATACCAACATGATTTAACACTGAGCGTAATATACATATACCTATGTGTGCCATTTGGCGACCAAGTTTTGCGACCTCGGATGGAATTAAGTCCCAGTGTTGTCGTTTGAGATAGAAATTTTCCCATTGATCATGTTTTCTATCGAAATAACCTTCGTAGCCGTTGGAAAAAGTACATGATTTGAATCCTGTATAGGGACGAAGTTCTCCTTCTGTGGCGGGTTCAAAGAAGTGGTATGCAAATCGATCACCGTGTTCAAAATCCATATATGATGGAACCTTCAGAAGGAAAAAACCATGTCGAATAGCCTGGTTAAAGCCATCATCATCAGTAAAAATAAGGTCGTCTCCTTCTAAATGGGAGCGTACTATGTTTGCTGATTTATAAGTTTTTGCAGCGATTATTTCAGATGGCATTGGTGGTAGTTTAATTGTAGATCGCATTGTTGATGAGGTTTTCATGGTTATGGTCCTATGATAATGTAGTAAAAGGAGTATTAATTTAGATGAAATTTGTAAATAATTTCTTCAATCTTCTTCTTTTGAAAATTGAGGAGTGGTTTTATTGGTGTCAAAATTCTATTTTTGTCATTTTGATAGAAATATTAAGCCTCCCATTTGGTCCAATTGTAGGTTAAAGAAATGAAATTACCTTCACTCGACATTGCCCGTTTTTTAGAAAAGAAATGATATATAATTATTTGTCATAGCTATAAGTGGCAATCTAGCCATATATGCATTTACATAATTAATATTTCTTATCTATGTGATTAATATATGGCATAGAAATAATTAAAATGCAAATTCCTACAATAAAAATACGATGTATTTTTTATTAAAGATTTATTTTTAATAAAAATCTTATAAATAATTTTGTTATGTTTTTGTAAATATGATAATTTATAGGTGAAATTTTCCCAGAATTGGAATTGGTTCTACTGTAATTATCGGCATTGAGGAGGATAATGAACGATCTGTTTAATATAATCTCTTGTTTAATAATGGTTATTTCATAGGCATATAAATTCAGACTCAGATTTTGAGTTTAAGCGTTGTAAGAGATTAATATAATTATCTCTTGCAGTAGAAAGTTTATAGAATTTTTATGATTAGAATGTTAATTGATTGAATACCTATTAATTAGAGGTTGTTTTTTCATAATTATTCTGTGTTGTAGGAATAATTTGTTTTTTTTCATTCTATTACGAATTGGATCTTGCTCACATATGCTGCTATTTCATCATTTGCTGATGATGGGTAACTTAAAGAGATGAATAGGCAATATTGTTAACAATATAATTTTATTAGAAAATTCTTTCAATCTTATAACGCTTTGTCATATTTATTCATGATATACGTATTCGCTGATATTTTTTACCAAAGTGAATGTTAATCAAAAGCACGTGGAAAAACCTGTTTACACTATTCCTATTTTCTCGGTTTCAGATTTTTAGATAGAGAAAAATTTGTTGTAAACAGGTTGCCAGAAAATAGTTTTAACATATTTGGTGCTTTCGTTAAGGAAGCAATCTACAAAGTATCATCATCATCATCGTATGCCCGGGTGACTTCCTGAGCAACAAATTCTTTGACAGATTGAACGCTGATTGGGCCTTTGGGACCATATTTGTAGATATTACCAGTCAGATTGCTGACTAAAGACGTTGTATATGACACTCTATCGCGTTGCCCGTTTCGTTCGGTACGAACAACGCCATGTATACTAGCCCGAACATTCTTGATTAAATTTTCTGTCAGCACTTCGATTGAACTACCAAAGTTAATAATTAGGTAGCCAGGAACTGGATCGATAGCCAAAAGCTCACCATCTATATAGGCCAAAAGACCCCGCTCAGTTGTTCTTAGGACTGTTACCCATCCTACATCTCGATGAAACTTGGAGCCACGGGTGGCTTTCTCTGATCGGTAGTGATTAAACCCCATATTCTGGTTTCCCAGCCCTTCTGAACAGCCGCCTGTGACTAATTCCCAATCACTGCGAGGAATGCCAACATAATTTAACACTGAGCGTAATATGCATATACCTACGTGTGCCATCTGGCGGCCAAGTGTTGCGACTTCGGTTGGAATGAGGTTCCAGTGTTTCCGCGTGATGCGGAAACTTTCCCATTGATCATGTTTTTTGTCGGAATAACCTTCGTAACTGTTAGAAAAAGTGCACGATTTGAATCCCGTATAAGGCCGAAGCTCCCCTTCTGTGGCGGGCTCAAAGAAATGGTATGCAAATCGCTCTCCGTATTCAAAATTCATATAGGATGGCGCTTCCAGGAGGAAAAAACCATGCCGAATGGCTCGTTCGAAGCCATCATTGTCAGTAAAAAGGAGTTCGTCCCCTTCCAGATGGGATCGTGCCATGTTGACCGATTTATAGGTTTTTAAGGCTATGCTTTCAGATGGCATTGGTGGTAGTTTCACTGGCGCTCGCATTGTTGAGGCGTTTTTCATCGTCGTATTCCTTAGGCGTAGTGATAGGATTTTTGTGTTATTCGTGAATATTTTCGATTCTTGGATTAGATTTGTTAGCCATTCATAATGGTATACAATCTTCCATTCTTATCAGTTCGAAATAAAAGAAGTTTGGAAATGGAATCTGATAAGTTGTATTCAACATAATGTATCTCCACTTTGTTTATCTTTGGGTTTGAAGAATTTTTTAAATATATTGCTCTTTGTCTATTATAGTGTATTAATCCGTTTATTCATTATACCCAGGTTTTAATAATTGTTTTTTATCGCTATTTTTATTAGCGGTAAATATGGTTGTTTTTATAGTTGTTATTAATAACACTGGCAATGTGAATTATTTAGTGAGTTGATATTTTGATAGCGGATGTATTTAGTCTTTATCCTAATAGGCGTTTATTCCAGATAATGAATCCACATACCCGTTGCCTATAAGAAAAAATTGTTCGTCCACTTTATCGGTTCATTTTTACTTTCCCAAAGATGCTTAAAAAACAATCTGTTACTTAATTGTCCTAATTCAAGGTGTGAAATTATTATCGTTTTACGATAAGAAAATGTTGTTTTGTGGTCATTTTTGGTTATAGTGTGAACATGTTTGGTGATGGGGGTAAGTATGACAGACTCTTCAAAATTGGATCGAGTGACTAACCTTAGCTTAGTGATATCTAAATTTTCTTTGTTAATCATCACGGTGGCTATTATAATTAACATTTTTAGTTGGTTGAAACCAGAATTGATCCTAGAGAAGTATGGACTTGGATTTTCTCTCACGGAGAGAATATTACCTAACTTTGATATGTACTCTTTCAGTTGGTGGCAGCTTATTGGTGGAATTCTCATAACAAGTATCCCGTTGTCATCATTAATATTTAGCTTGTGGGCTTTACATCAACTGTTTAGAAGTTATAGTCAAAGGGATTACTTTTCAAAGAAAACAGCAAGGTATTTAGGATTTGCTGGTTGGGGAGTGATTGGTTGGAGTGTGTTAGATATTCTATGTGAGCCTTTGCTAACGTTATGGTTAACGATGAATGAGTCGGCGGGAAATCATTTTATGTCGATAAGTCTAACCACCGGCCATTTTGTTGCTTTTTTTCTTTCAGCTTGTCTGGCTATAATTTCTCGTATTCTTTATCAAGCCTGTGATATATACGCTGAGAATCAGAGTATTATATAGGGGTACACTGTGTCAATTCATATTACTCTGGATGTCATGATGGCAAAGAGGAAGGTTAAATCTAAAGATCTCGCGTTATCAATAGGAATTACCGAACAGAATCTTTCGTTACTAAAAAAAGGAAAGATTAAGGGAATTAGATTTTCTACTTTAAATGCTATATGTCAATATTTGGAGTGTCAACCTGGAGATATACTGGAGTTTAAGAAAGATTAGTTGGTTAGTGTTAGTTAGTACTGTTAATTGTTAGATTAATTTAGTAAATAAGGAAAAGAGATGAAATTTCTATCATATGCTTTATTACTTGGTTTGGCTTACATTCCGTTTTCTTTTGCGGAAACATCAGTAAATAATGTTAATAATGAAATTCATGCAAATGAAAAAGGTGCCTTGAGTAAATGTACGGATTTACTGCCCAAAGGGCATTCATACACAATTAGTATTGCTGGAAAGTCAGATAAAAAAACGGCGAATGCAGATGGAAAATTTAAAGGAAAGTTTGATGTTTCCGATGAAACAAAAAAACCTTTAGATAAGAAAAGAAGTGAAGAGGTAAAACCTTTTATCCAATGTGTAATTGATACTGTACTGTGATCTAAGATTTGTTTAAAAATAAAGTGCCTGAGGTATTGAGTTTTTGCTAAGATGTGCTGTTTTAATCCTCAGGCACAGTTAATTTATACCTAATAGATTTCAAGATGCATCGCGACGGCAAAGGAGCGAATCCCCAGGAGCATAGATAATTATGTGACTGGGGTGAGTGAGTGCAGCCAACAAAGAGGCAACTTGAAAGATAACAGGTATATTTGATGCCAGTAATAATGAGCATGAATCATGCTGAAAATATGATGTCTAATTGGAATGGTTATATATATCTGAAGTGGCTATCTTTAAATAAATTCATAAAGAGCCTATTGTGCTTAATAGGCTCTTGTTATATTACCGGGAATTAAAATCTATATGAGTGTACATTGCTGTTCCATGAAGGAATAGTTGCTGATTGCACAAGCTTTTCAACTTTATTAGAACGAATAGGTTTTCCTTGTAGTGAATTTGATTTTTTTCCGACACAATCTATAAGCGCTTTGTTCCAGGTTTTATTTTGGCTAGCTTTGTTAAGCTTTTTCATTTCTATTCTCCTATTTACAATAAAGTTATTTCTATAGGATGGTGCTTATTGCTTATATATGATTCTATATAAGCAGGTGTCCCTCCTAATCCATCATCCATATGATTAGGATAGGGCTCTCTTGCCTTTATACCTTTAGTGGCAAGTTTCTTCTCAATATGTTCATATATTTTATATAAACTAGGGCAATAATAATCTCTCTCATGATAATTACCCGAAAAGAATTTATATGATCTTGCTTGACATCCGCCATGGCAAACATGTTGCCATTTGCATGCGTTACAGTATTTAGTTGGTTTTCTTGTCCGGTATTCTTTAGCAACGTCAGAATTCATTATTTCTAAAAGCGAGCTTTTATTGATATTGCCATATATAAGATTTGGATGACCTGATAAGCTGGCACAAGGGTAAATATCACCAAGGGGATCTGTGGAACAGTTTGCATTACCGCACTGTGACATCCCCAGGGCGCGAGCATACTTTTTTAACGCCTATTGAAAGTAGAGTAATGACATGATCTAATCACGCTTATTTCTCTTCAGATAGCTCAATGATGACTCTGATTGAACACCTCGCCGTTGTTAAAGAAA
>NZ_LJCS01000043.1:0-37703 GCF_001280945.1 Photorhabdus heterorhabditis
GAGATGGACGGTGAGCGGGATCATGTACACCTTCTGGTCGCATACCCGCCAAAGCTGGCAGTGAGCGTGATGGTTAACAACCTGAAATCAGTATCATCACGGCTACTACGCCAGCAGAATACACATCTACAAATGCAGAGCAAAACAGGGTTGCTGTGGTCAAGATCGTACTTTGTCTGTAGCACCGGAGCGGCAACGATCGAAACACTCAGAGCCTACGTTCAGAGTCAGTCAACGCCTGAGTGTTCTTGAAAGCCCCGCGGGCTTTTCGCCTTATATCCCCGCCCGCACTGGGCAAGGGTTTACGGCGTTTTTCGCTAAGAAAGTAGCTAACTCATTAAATTCTTTGGATGACAAAACTAAAACTGACCTTGCTTCTCCGCGAACTTCTCCACCGACAACAGGATTTAACGTTAGGCTAACTTTGCATAATAACTAATAAAAAAACAGGCGCTCAAGAACTGAAAGCGCCTGTCAATCTTAGTAGTAACTTATTGATTAATCCCAGTTCAAAATAACCTTACCGGACTGCCCTGAACGCATGATGTCAAAGCCTTTTTGGAAGTCATCAATAGAGTATCGGTGAGTGATAATCGGTGTCAGATCCAAGCCAGATTGAATCAATGCCGCCATTTTGTACCAGGTTTCAAACATTTCACGGCCATAAATACCTTTAATAAACAATCCCTTGAAAATAACCTGATTCCAGTCAATTGCCATATCTGATGGTGGAATACCCAACAGAGCAACACGACCACCGTGATTCATGGTATTCAATAAGGTACGAAATGCTGCGGGCGCACCAGACATTTCCAGACCGACATCAAAACCTTCAGTCATACCCAGCTCTGTCATGACATCGGTCAGATTTTCTTTACTGACATTTACCGCACGAGTAACACCCATTTTACGTGCCAGTTCAAGGCGATATTCGTTAACGTCTGTAATAACAACATGACGCGCACCAACATGCTTACACACTGCCGCAGCCATAATACCAATTGGCCCTGCACCGGAAACCAACACATCTTCGCCTACCAGATCAAACGAAAGCGCGGTATGAACAGCATTGCCAAATGGGTCAAAGATAGAAGCCAGTTCATCAGAAATGTTATCCGGGATTTTGAATGCATTAAATGCAGGAATAACCAGATATTGAGCAAAAGAGCCTGGGCGGTTTACCCCTACACCAACCGTATTACGGCATAGGTGAGTACGGCCACCACGACAGTTACGGCAATAACCACAAGTGATGTGCCCTTCACCAGATACACGATCACCAATTTTAAAACCTTTCACTTCCTGACCAATTGCAACAACTTCACCAACATATTCATGACCAACAACCATCGGTACAGGAATTGTTTTTTGCGACCAGTCATCCCAGTTATAGATGTGTACATCCGTACCACAAATCGCAGTTTTACGGATTTTTATCATCACATCATTATGCCCCAGCTCTGGCTCGGGCACATCTGTCATCCAGATACCTTCTTCTGCCTTTAACTTTGACAATGCTTTCATAGAGATACCTTATGCAATTACTTTTAATTGCTTACCAATTCGCGTGAACGCTGCAACTGCTCGTTCAATTTGCTCTTCCGTATGCGCCGCTGACATTTGAGTGCGGATACGGGCCTGATTTTTAGGGACTACCGGATAGAAGAAACCTGTAACATAAATGCCTTCTTTCAATAATTCTGCGGCAAATTCTTGTGCCAATTTTGCATCACCTAACATGACAGGGATGATCGCGTGGTCAGCACCAGCCAAAGTGAAGCCTGCCTCGGTCATTTTTGCACGGAACAGATTTGCGTTCTTCCACAGACGATCACGTAATGCATCACCCTCTTTTAGCATATCCAGTACTTTAATAGATGCCGCGACAATTGCCGGTGCCAGTGAGTTAGAGAACAAATATGGGCGTGAACGCTGGCGCAACCACTCAACAACTTCTTTACGTGCCGCAGTATAACCACCAGAGGCACCACCCAACGCTTTACCTAATGTACCGGTAATGATGTCAATACGATCCATTACGTCACAATATTCGTGCGTGCCGCGACCATGAGCACCAACAAAACCAACAGCATGAGAATCATCCACCATAACCATTGCATCAAATTCATCAGCCAGATCACAGATAGATTTCAAATCAGCAATGACGCCGTCCATCGAAAACACACCATCTGTTGCAATCACAATATGGCGGGCATTATCCGCTTTTGCTTTCTCCAGCTGTGCTCTCAGTTCTTGCATGTCATTATTAGCATAGCGATAACGCTTCGCTTTGCATAAACGGACACCATCAATAATAGAAGCATGGTTCAGAGCATCAGAGATAATGGCATCTTCCGGCCCAAATAGCGTTTCAAATAAACCGCCGTTAGCATCAAAACAAGAGGAATAAAGAATAGCATCTTCCATACCTAAGAATTCTGCCAGTTTTTGCTCCAGCTCTTTATGAGTATCCTGAGTTCCGCAAATAAAGCGAACCGATGCCATGCCAAAACCATGGCTATCCATTCCCACTTTAGCCGCAGCAATGAGATCCGGATGATTAGCCAAACCTAAGTAGTTATTTGCACAGAAGTTAATAACGTGGCTACCATCAGCGACAGCAATGTCAGCGCTCTGTGCAGAAGTGATGATACGTTCATTTTTAAATAATCCTTCAGAATGAGCTTGTTCTAACTGCTCATTAATTTGCTGGTAAAATGATGCTGACATTGATTCTCTCCTGATTAAATAAAAAGTAATGACATATTTTACTGATTGATCAAGCTACTGACGACACTACCAGGCAGATAATATTAACTTTGCTGTACCCGTCACGTCATGCAAACTGAATGACCATATTATTTCAGTATATCCCCCTGTTTAAGCTACTGTCCTCAAAAGTGTTAGATGTTATTATAGGCGTCGTTTGCTTCGTTTAACCCTATTGATAGAGGTGAGTCCGATGATCGTTGTTACTGGCGGTGCTGGATTTATTGGCAGCAATATTGTCAAAGCACTGAATGACGAAGGATATAAAGATATTCTGGTCGTAGATAATTTAAAAGATGGTACTAAGTTCGCTAATCTGGTTGACTTGGATATTGCTGATTACATGGACAAGGAAGAGTTTCTGATTGGTATCCTGGCCGGTGATGATTTAGGTGATATTGACGCTATTTTTCATGAAGGTGCTTGCTCATCTACAACTGAGTGGGATGGCAAATATATGATGGATAATAATTATCAATATTCAAAGGAGTTATTGCACTATTGTCTTGATCGTAAAATTCCTTTCCTGTACGCCTCTTCAGCAGCAACCTATGGTGGCCGCAGTGATAACTTTATCGAAGAGCGTCAATATGAGAAACCACTGAATGTTTATGGTTACTCTAAATTTCTGTTCGATCAGTATGTCCGGGAACTTTTACCTCACGCTGATTCACAGATTTGTGGTTTCCGCTATTTCAATGTATATGGACCACGCGAAGGACACAAAGGAAGTATGGCCAGTGTTGCATTCCATCTGAACAATCAAATCAATCAGGGACAAAACCCGAAATTATTCGCTGGCAGTGAAAATTTTCAACGTGATTTTATTTATGTTGGTGATGCCGCTGCGGTTAATCTGTGGTTCTGGAAAAATAGCGTTTCTGGTATTTATAACTGTGGGACAGGTCGCGCTGAATCTTTCCAAGCGGTTGCAGATGCGGTTGTTGAATTTCATAAAGATAAATCGCCAACCGTTGAACATATTGATTTTCCTGAGCATTTGAAAGGTCGTTATCAAAGCTTCACTCAAGCAGATTTAACTAAACTCCGCGCAGCTGGTTATGATAAACCATTCAAAACAGTCGCCGAAGGGGTAATGGAATATATGTACTGGCTCAATCAGGATAAATAATCTACTCGCTATGAAAATATTGGTGATCGGCCCTTCGTGGGTGGGTGACATGATGATGTCACAAAGCCTTTATCGGACATTAAAGGCTTTGTATCCTAATGCAGAAATTGATGTTATGGCTCCAGCCTGGTGCCGCCCATTGCTGGCAAAAATGCCGGAGGTCAATCAGGCATTAGCAATGCCATTAGGCCATGGTGCCCTGGCATTAGGTGAACGCCGTCGGCTTGGTATCGCACTACGTGAACATAAATATGATCGCGCTTATGTGCTACCAAACTCTTTTAAATCTGCGTTAGTTCCTTTCTTCGCCAATATTCCTCTGCGCACCGGCTGGCGCGGTGAAATGAGATATGGATTGCTCAATGATATTCGTATACTCAATAAAGAAGCTTTTCCGTTGATGGTTCATCGCTATGTCGCATTAGCCTATGATGCAAAACAGATAAGTAACGCAACAGATCTCACGCAACCATTATTGTGGCCTCAGTTGAATGTCACTGATGAAGATATCGCAGAATCTACCGCGGCATTTAATATTTCTGATCACCGACCGATTATCGGTTTCTGCCCCGGGGCAGAATTTGGCCCGGCGAAACGTTGGCCTCACTATCATTATGCTACGTTAGCCCAACAGCTTATTACGCAAAAGGGATATCAAATTCTGCTATTTGGCTCGACTAAGGATCACGAGGGTGGAGAAGATATCCGTAAATCACTGACGGAAGAAGCCCACGAATACTGTATCAATCTTGCCGGACAAACATCTCTTGAACAGGCAGTTAATATTATCGCTGCTTGTGATGCGGTTGTGACTAACGATTCTGGCTTGATGCATGTTGCCGCAGCACTTAATCGACCTCTCGTTGCACTTTATGGCCCAAGCAGCCCAGATTTTACCCCACCATTATCTGACAAAGCAGAAGTTATCCGCCTTATTACTGGTTATCACAAGATCAGAAAAGGTGACAGTGCACTTGGCTATCATCAGAGTCTTATCGACATCCAGCCAGAGCAAGTGATGGCTTCTCTGGAAAAATTATTACAAACGGAGAATCAGGATTAATGCGGGTGTTACTGGTTAAAACTTCTTCCATGGGAGACGTACTCCACTCTCTCCCCGCACTGACTGATGCAGAAAAAAACCTGCCTGATGTCCGTTTTGATTGGGTGGTGGAAGAAGGCTTTGCACAAATACCGGGTTGGCACAGCGCAGTTGATCAAATTATTCCCGTTGCTATTCGCCGCTGGCGTAAAAGCTGGTTTAGCAAAGAGACTCGTACAGAACGTCGTTTATTCAAAGAAAAACTAAAATTAAATCAATATGATGCCATTATTGATGCTCAAGGGTTATTGAAAAGCGCATTTCTAGTAACTCGCTTAGCTCATGGCCCCAAACACGGTTACGACCGTAAAAGCATCCGAGAGCCGTTGGCAAGTTTCTTTTATGATTTCCGTCACCCAGTTAGTAAGCAACAACACGCTGTAGAGCGTATCCGAGAATTGTTTGCTGTCAGTCTTGATTATAGCAAACCGACAAAACAAGGTGATTATGGCATTGCCCGCCATTTTTTAAAGCAAGAACGGGAAAATAAAGACGATTATCTGGTTTTCCTCCATGCCACTACCCGCGACGAAAAGCACTGGCCTGAAAGCCACTGGCGTCAACTTATTGCTGAAATTCAGCCAACTGGTGTACGAATTAAACTCCCCTGGGGAGCCGAACATGAGCATCAGCGTGCACTGCGACTGGCAGAAGGTTTCCCCCACGTGGAGGTACTGCCTAAACTAACTTTGGCGCAAGTAGCACAGGAACTGGCTGGTGCAAAAGCTGTTGTTTCTGTTGATACCGGCCTGAGCCACCTCACCGCTGCACTAGATCGTCCTAATATTACGCTGTTTGGCCCAACAGATCCGGGCCTGATCGGGGGCTATGGCAAGAAACAAATATCTTTGAAAGCAGAGGATAGAGATATCAAAAGTATTGCGCCATCGCAGGTGTTAACGCATCTTCAGAAAAATATTAGCTGATTACTGAGTCTAAGGCGTTCCTAATAGACGCCTGATTTTCTATAGACAAACAACTAAAAATAACCCAGTCAACAATTTTACATAATTGCTTTCTCAACAAATGGTTAGAATTATTTAAGCATATTTATACTGGACTAATAATCATCTGGCTATTAGTGCAATTCTATTAATAAACTACAATATGTAATTACAACTACTATCAATTTTGATCTCTCTAATACCCATCCACGGAGTAAAAATAGATAAGAAACTGAAAACACTTCAGGAAAGAAGAAATATATTTTTATCTTAAATTTCTCCATAAAAGATCTTAATAACAGATGGACAATCTGCCACCCATGTTTTTTGGTATTTGAAATTAATTTAACATCCAATCGTGATAATGTTCCTACAATCATCTGATTGCAGGAGTAAAAACATAAATATCACTAATGTTATGGTCGTAGAATAATAACGCCTTTAAAACAGATGACTCAAGTAAAATGTACATCTCTGTTTAAACATGCCAAAGAATGAATTATAAGAATATAAGAAATAGTAAAAAAATATTCACCTATTTCTTCGCTATTTCCCTTGTTTCTTTGACTGATAATATTCAGTCAATGTCATCCCCTGAACTTTGGGCTTAAGATAGTTAAACAACCCTTCTAAGTCCCGATAAAGACGCTCAATTTGTTCCTCATCTTTAAATATCGGGCTACCACCTGGCATAAACTCAGAGGAATGCAGCATGAACTCAATATAATCACTACCTTCTGCCAATGTGTGCTGAACAACTTTTTTCATTTGTTCCAAATTACCACCTTTTGGTCGCAACCAGTTAACAGATGGAGAACGCTGTTTGCCACGTAAGCTATCATATTTCTGCTTAAGGAAATTCATCAACGGTGGATGCTTATATTGAATACTCATTGGTACTTCTAGCAAAGAAGATTCTCCTCGCTTAGAAATATCCTGTAAATCCATAAAATAGGCATAAGATGGAAAGTGACTATAATCAGTTCCACCATTGCCATTAGGATCGCCTTTTGTGAAGCTCCAATTAACTTTTGGTGTTACAGAACAATCAACTTGATAACCATATTCTACTAACAACTCAGCATAATATTCGTCAAATGCCCAACGCCCCGCTCGATGACTTAACATTTTAGTTTGTAGTTTGTCTTCCAATAGGTTAGTCATCAGATCAACCTTCGCTCTAATTTGCTCTTTCGGAAACTCAATCAAATAAGGCTTATAGCGCATATCATCGTCTGTAAGAGGAACCAACGGTGGACTATTCCAGGCATGTAAATGCATGCCAATTTCGCCCTGGCCTCTGGCAATCACATCTTTAGCAAAATCGATGTATAAGTCATCCATTGCCATCTCATAGTTCGTTAGCCAAACAGGTTTAAAACCAAAACGTTCGCATAGGTCCTGAAATCTTGGCAAATAATG
Source organism: Photorhabdus heterorhabditis (assembly GCF_001280945.1). Classification (NCBI taxonomy): domain Bacteria; kingdom Pseudomonadati; phylum Pseudomonadota; class Gammaproteobacteria; order Enterobacterales; family Morganellaceae; genus Photorhabdus; species Photorhabdus heterorhabditis. Next base: position 7,370 of record NZ_LJCS01000043.1, read on the forward strand.
CGTATTCTCTGTCGAAATCTGACTGTGGTTTCGCCACAAGTCATCACCTTCAGTATCAATAGTGATAATAAATGCTGGTAAAATCATCAGAATCATGCCTAAAACATAACCAAATTTGTGGCTTTATAGTACGCAGGTCAGTGACATAGCGCAATTAACTTATCATTAAGTGGTAATTTTATGTATGCTTCATTTAATTCTGGAACTGGATCGCATTATTTACTTAAACAGGAATAGAGAGTAGCGTCCCCCATGACCCTATATTAAGATTATTATATTGATAATTTGTAGAATAAATATAATGGCAAATAAAACTGGCAATTTTCAACGAATTCTAGTGATAAAACTCCAACATCATGGAGATATGCTATTAATCACGCCAGTAATTAGCACATTAAAACATCATTATCCAGAAGCCGAAATCGATATTTTGCTTTATCAAGAAACTCAGCCAATGTTAGAAAATTCTCCCGATATCTCCCATATTTTTGCCATTGACCGAAAATGGAAAAAATTGGGAGCGAAATCACATCTCAGTTATGAATGGCAGTTACTTAAAAAATTACGAAAACGTCATTATAATTTAGTTTTGAATCTGGCAGACCAATGGCGAAGTGCATTTATCACTTTATTCACTGGCGCACCAATCCGTTTAGGTTTCGATTATCCCAAACGACAGAACTGGAAATGGTATCTCTGCTATACTAAAGTCATTAATACAGAGCAACACCATTCCATGCATACTGTAGAGCAAAATCTTTCCATTCTGAATCCTCTGAATTTGTCCTCATTTATGATTAATGTGAAGATGAATTACAGTGAAAAAGACTTAATCTGGGTAAAAGAAATTCTGGCTCAACATGCCATTGGGCAAAAATATATTGTTATTCAGCCGACATCCCGATGGTTTTTTAAATGCTGGGATGAAAAGAAAATGGCAGAAATAATAACATCGTTAGAAAATGACGGCTGGAAAATTATCTTAACATCAGGTCCAGATGAACAAGAGATAGCAATGATAAATAATATATTATCGTATTGTTTCGATAAAAACATAATATCCCTAGCCGGACAATTAACTTTACCCAAATTGGCTGCACTCATTGACCATGCTCAGTTACTTATCGGCGTTGATTCTGTTCCTATACATATGGCTGCCGCTTTAAACACGCCTTGTATTGCACTCTTTGGTCCATCCAAACTAACATTTTGGCGACCATGGCAAGCGATTGGTGAGGTTATCTGGGCTGGAAATTATGGTAAACTGCCCGACCCTGATGATATTGATACCGATACCACTGAACGGTACTTGGACCTGATCCCAACAGAAGCTGTTATTTTTTCAGCAAGGAGGCTCCTCTTATGAAACATCTGCGTCTGGCTATCATTCGTCAGAAATATCGCCCCGATGGAGGAGCCGAACGCTTCGTTTCAAGGGCACTGGAAGCTTTGAGTAACCAGCAATTAGAGCTGAATGTTATAACCCGATCCTGGCAAGGAGAAACTCATCCAAATTGGCATCTTCACTTATGCGATCCGATTAAATTAGGACGAATCAGCCGTGAAAAAGATTTTGCCAAAGCAGCTCGTTCTATCTGGCAACAAGAAAAATTTGATTTAGTTCAAAGCCATGAAAGAATTGCGGGCTGTGATATTTATCGAGCTGGCGATGGGGTGCACAGCCGCTGGTTATTGCAACGGGCAAAAATTTTACCTAAATGGCGGACAAAGTGGTTATTGAATGATCGCTATCATCGTTATGTCATAAATGCAGAAAAAGAGATGTATTCAGCACCTGAACTCAAAAAAGTCATTTGTAATGCTGAAATGATCAAAAGAGAATTGATAGAGGATTTTAACCTTGCCGAAGATAAAATTTCTGTCATCTATAACGCTATCGACCACCAAAAATTTTACCCTGCAAACCAGCAAACTCGGCTACAACTGCGGGAAAAGAATCACATTCCACTAAATACCAAATGCTTAATTTACGTTGGCTCTGGGTTTGAACGTAAAGGATTAGCTGCCGCAATTAAAGCTGTTGCAAAAACGGGTGATTACTTACTCGTTATTGGCAAAGATAAAGAGCAAAAAAAATATTTAGCACTGGCAAATTCCTTAGGTTGCAACGAACGTATCCGATTTATGGGATTACAAAAACAAACGCTTCCTTTTTACCAGATGGCAGACGCTTTATTACTGCCAACATTGTATGATCCATTTCCAAATGTCATTCTTGAAGCAATGGCCTGCGGTTTACCGGTGATTACCAGTACAACCTGTGGTGGCTCCGAATTTGTCATTCAAGAAAAAAATGGTTTTGTTTGCGACGCTCTTGACATCAGTCAACTAACAGAAGCGATTCAATGTATACCTGATAACATTTTAGGCACAAAAATGTCATCCGAAGCAAGAAACCGCATCCTGAATTCAACACCCGAACATTTATCACAACAACTTATCCATCTTTATCAACGAGTATTGACATAGTGACAGAACATATCCTTTTTATTATTGATGGATTACCGGGTGGGGGCGCAGAAAACGTCACACTCAGGCTCGCCAATGGATTACATCAATTTGGTTATCAAATCTCCATCCTTTCACTCGACACCAGACTGGCTTATACCATCCCTGACGGGATTAATTACCTTGTCGATGCCGATCATTATCAAGGCCCTTTAAGAAAACTTAATGAGCTTAATCGCAGAGCTAAATCTATGGACAAAGTTTTACAGAAACTTTTCCAAGAAAAAAGTAAACCAGCTCTTGTAATCTCTAACCTGCACAAAACTGACAGAATCGTTGTTAAATCAAAAGCTTTAGCTGATTGTAATGTCTGGCATTGCATTCACGGTATTTTTTCTCAATCTTATCTTGGTAATAAGAGCGGACTTGCTTATTGGATCAAGAAAGAAAAAATCAAAAAAACCTATAAAAATAGAAAACTTGTTTGTGTCTCTGATGCAGTAAGTGATGACTTAAAAACAAATATTTCTCTGCAACCAGCAGAAATACTCACTATTTACAATCCATTTGATTTTAAAGAAATCAAAGAAAAAGCAAATCAAGACAATCCTTACCACGGAATAGAATATCTGTTACATGTTGGTCGTTTTCATGTCGTTAAACGCCATGACCGTCTTCTGGAAGCTTTTGCTAAAGCTCAACTTCCTTGTAAGCTACTGATCGTTGGTAAAGGGGAAGAACAAGCTGAATCAGAGATTAAACAGAAAATCAGTGAACTAAATCTTACCGATAAAGTTATTTTAGCTGGCTTTCACGCTAATCCCCTACCTATTATTCGTGAAGCAAAAGCCGTCGTTATCAGTTCAGATAGCGAAGGTTTACCAACTGTTCTGATTGAAGCATTAATCTGTCACACACCGATTGTCAGTACTGTATGCCCAGGTGGTGTCAGTGAGATTATGACAGGTGAGTTAAAACAATATTTATCTCAACTCACGACTGACTCATTAGCTGAGAAAATGCAATTGATTTATAATCACCCCCCTGTAATTACTGAAGATATGTACAAGAAGTTTGATAGTGACCATATACTGCAACAATATATATCACTGATAGATAAACGCAGCTTTTAAGACATCACCCGTCTCTATCCTATACAGATACGCATTTTCACACTTTCCTTGAAGCAGTGTGATACTATTGGCGCTAATTTATATAAATGAATTTGATAGAATGTTATTGCGTTTATATCAGGTACTTCTCTACCTCATCCAACCTCTGATTTGGTTGCGTTTATTACTTCGCAGCCGCAAGGCCCCTGCTTATCGCAAGCGCTGGGGTGAACGTTACGGTTTCTGTGCAGGTAAAGTTGCCGCTGGGGGCATCCTGCTTCATTCAGTTTCCGTGGGTGAGACGTTGGCCGCAATCCCTTTGGTCAGAGCTTTGCGTCATCACTATCCCTTCTTACCGATTACCGTGACGACTATGACGCCAACCGGCTCAGAGAGAGTGCTTTCTGCTTTGGGAAATGATGTTAATCACGTCTATTTGCCGTACGATCTTCCCGGTTCCATGGAGCGCTTTCTCAACCAAGTTAACCCGAAGTTAGTTATCATTATGGAAACAGAGCTTTGGCCTAATCTGATTTTCCAGCTTCATCAACGTAACATTCCTCTAGTGATTGCCAATGCCCGTTTATCTGCACGTTCCGCAATCGGATACCAAAAAATAGGCCATTTCGTAAAAGCAATTTTGCACAAAATTACCTTAATTGCGGCTCAAAATCAGGAAGATGGCGAACGTTTTATTGAATTAGGTTTGAAACGCTCTCAGTTGGCTATCACCGGCAGTTTGAAATTCGATATCTCAGTCACACCAGAACTGGCCGCTAAGGCAGTGACATTACGACGCCAGTGGGCTGCCCGCCGTCCTGTCTGGATAGCTACCAGTACCCACGATGGAGAAGAAAGCATTATTCTGGATGCTCATTGCAAGTTATTAAAACAATACCCAAATCTGCTGCTGATCCTCGTACCACGCCATCCAGAGCGTTTTACTAAAGCTGAAGAGTTAACAAAGAAAGCCGGATTAAGTTATATTCTTCGCAGTTCAGGAAAAATTCCCGAAGCTAATATCCAGGTTGTTATCGGCGATTCTATGGGTGAACTGATGCTGCTCTATGGTATAGCTGATCTAGCTTTTGTTGGTGGCAGCTTGGTTGAACGTGGCGGACATAACCCGCTGGAAGCCGCAGCCCATGCCATTCCAGTGTTAATGGGTCCCCATACCTTTAACTTTAAAGCTATCTGCGCCAAATTGGATCAAGCTAATGGCCTGATTACCGTGACTAACAGCCAATCTCTGTTCACCGAAATCAATAGCTTGCTGACTGATGAAGATTATCGCTTGTACTATGGGCGCCACGCAGCAGAAGTATTGCATGAGAATCAGGGTACTCTTCAACGTCTGCTTAAATTGCTGGAACCCTATCTCCCCCCACGGAGCCACTGAATGAGTAAGAGAAAACGTCTTTCCGTTGTGATGATTACCAAGAATTCAGCGGATCTGATCACAGATTGTCTGGCCTCAGTCAGTTGGGCTGATGAAATCATCGTGCTTGATTCTGGCAGTTCAGACGACACCTGCCAGATAGCACAGACAATGGGCGCAAAAATATTTTCTAATACAGAATGGCCGGGATTTGGTCGCCAGCGCCAGCTAGCCCAGCAATATGCTTCTGGTGATTATATTTTTATGATCGATACAGACGAGCGTGTAACGCCAGAACTGAGAGCATCTATAGAACAAGTTCTGACCCATGCTGATAATAACAAAGTCTACAGTTGCGCCCGACGGAATTTATTTCTTGGCCGCTTTATGAAACACAGTGGCTGGTATCCCGATAGAGTCCTTCGTCTCTATGCGCGTGATCGTTATCAATACAATGATAATCAGGTTCATGAATCGCTTGAAACCCATAAAGCCCCAGTTGTTATTTTGAAAGGAGATTTACTTCATCTTACTTGCCGTGATCTGATGGAATTTCAGGGAAAACAGCTGAATTACGCTAAAGCATGGGCAAAACAACGTCATAGACAAGGTAAGCTATGCAGTTATTTTTCGATTTTCAGCCATACTTTCGGCGCTTTCTTTAAAACCTGGCTATTGCGGGCTGGCTTTCTTGATGGTAAACAGGGGTTAATACTGGCTATCGTTAACGCTCAATATACGTTTAATAAATATGTCGCGTTGTGGGAAAAGAGACAGCAACAAGGGTAAAATTGATGAAAACCAAAGCCATTTATCCCGGAACCTTCGATCCTGTTACCTATGGGCACATCGATATCGTTACCCGTGCTGCGGATATGTTCGACCACGTTCTGTTTGCTATTGCCAATAGTGCCAGGAAGAATCCTGTGTTTACTCTGGATGAACGCGTTGCTATGGCCAAAGAAGTGACCACACACTTGGATAATGTCGAAGTGGTGGGTTTTTGTGAATTGATGGCTAATTTTGCAAAGAAGCAGCAAGCCAATATTCTTATCCGAGGTCTTCGCTCAGTGTCTGATTTTGAGTATGAATGGCAGCTCGCCAATATGAACCGCCACTTTATGCCTGAATTGGAGAGTGTCTTTTTGCTACCATCGCAAAATCTCTCATTTGTATCTTCATCCTTGATTAAAGATGTCGCCCGTCACGATGGCGATATTTCATCATTCTTACCAGAACCTGTTGCACAGGCAATGCTAAAAAAATTAGGTAAATAATTTTCTGAAATTATCGGGGTTAGCGAGGATGTTACCTATCTCTACGCTTCACCCCGATATCCAGCATAAATTAATGCTGACAATGACGGCAAAAGAAAGTGCTACGCTGCCCAAGCTTAATACTTTCTATCTTTCTACCACAAATCCGACACGACTCTCCCATCCTGCCATAAACAAACAGTTCTTGAGCAAAATAGCCCGGTTTACCATCAGATTGCAAGAAATCCCTGAGTGTCGTTCCCCCCTGCTCAATAGATCGTTGCAGAACCTTTTTAATCGTTTCTACCAGTAAATACACTTCACGCTCAGTCAACGTATGTGCCGGGCGCTCAGGCTGAATACGGGCAGTGAACAACGCTTCATTTGCATAGATATTCCCAACCCCTACAACTAGCTTGTTATCCATTAGCCAAGGCTTAATCAATGTTTTTTTATTTCTTGATTGAGCGTAAAGATAAGCGCCATTAAAGCCATCAGTAAGTGGCTCAGGCCCTAAATGCGTCAATACTGAACACTGATTGAGGTCATCACTCCATAACCACGCACCAAATCGTCTGGGGTCGGTATAACGCAAAATCTTGCCATCAGCCATGACCAAATCCACATGATCATGTTTCTCCGCAGGGCGTTCTTCCAACAAAATCCGCAAACTACCCGACATACCTAAATGGATAATAATCCAACCCTCTGCCAACTCAATCAGTAAATATTTAGCCCGTCGCCGAACACTGAGTACAAGCCGGTCACTCAGTTTCATGATTTCTTCCGCAACAGGCCAGCGCAACCGCCCATTTCTAACCACCGCATACTGAATTACGTTTCCTACCAGATGTGGTTCTATTCCTCTCCGGCTGGTTTCTACCTCTGGTAGTTCTGGCATGATGATAACTCCTGTATTATGTATATTGTTTTAACTCTATTGCATCTCAGCAGATTAAGATAATATTTTCGTGTATCATTTCCAACCAAACTCAACAGGAATGAAAACAGATTGATGAATATATTTGATATTAAAAATCGCAACAAAAAATCATTATGGAACTTATCCATCATTGGGATTTATATAGCCCTTGTTTATCTGCCTGATATAACAAGATATAAAAATTTGGTTATAATCCTGATTGGTATTACCGCGCTGACCTATCTGGCGACGGATTTTCGTCAAGTGATGCGCTCCATGCGCAATTCATTGTTTCTGTCTATTCTGTTATTCACCTTAGCAATGTTCTATTCAGTGGCGATCTCCGTCGATCCTGCATTGAGCTTTCAAGAGATGAATAAACCCATTCTAAATGGGCTGTTACTGTTCAGTTTTACTTTTCCTATTGTATTGTACAAAGAGAATAAAGAAAGTATTGCCAAAATGATTTTATATTCATTTACTATTGGGATGCTGGCAATATGCCTGACTGATATTGGTAAATATCTTATTAACTATAGTAAGGGTGAAATGCCTTTTACCAACTTCAACCACCGGGAATTTTCTTATGGTTTTATTTTCTATTTCCCTATCTTACTCTGCACCTGGGCGTTGTGGAAAAAGCATACCTTAACGAGTTGGTTGATATTGGCCATTGCTTCCGCAATAAGCTTGTTTTTGCTATTAGGTACTCTGGCCCGTGGTGCTTGGGTAGCTGTTGTTGTTATAACTGCTTTCATTATCATTATTAATCGGGAATGGAAACTCACACTTGTAGCAACAATATGTCTGGGCTTACTAACAGCCACAACACACTTAACCTCCATAGATAATAGCGCTACCAAACTACTAGTTTATAAGCTCACACAAACAGATAGTACACATCGATATACTAATGGTGTACAAAGTTCTGCTCTGGCTTTAATTATAGAAAACCCGATTAAAGGCTATGGTTATGGCAATAAAATCTACCATAAGGTTTACAATGAACGAGTGGCTGATTATCCAGACTGGATATTTCGTACCTCCATCGGCCCCCACAATATTTTTCTGGCATTTTGGTTTGCGGGTGGAGTAATCGGCCTAATCACAACCTTACTGATGACCTTCTCCGCGCTGTATACTGGTAGCCATATTATTGCCCGTAACAGTGGTATAATAAAGCAGGCTGGCATTATTCTATTAACTGGATTTATTGGACTATTTATTGTCCGTGGAGCTTTTGAAAATACCTATATTAATGAGATAGGCATTTTGCTCGGTTTGATGATTGCACTATACCCAATAGATTTCAAGATGCATCGCGACGGCAAGGGAGCGAATCCCCGGGAGCATAGCTAACTATGTCATAGATAACACTGTGACCGGGGTGAGAGAGTGCAGCCAACAAAGAAGCAACTTGAAAGATAACAGGTATATATAAAAAGAAAAGTGAGTAATCAATCAGGTACCCCGGTCATATCATCAGTGACTGTAATATGACCACCATCAGACCAATTATTATGCAGAAATATCCTTTGATATTATCTGCATAATAAGTCTGGCTCGCTGATCCCAATTAAAGCGCTCTGTTACCAGCATTTTTGCATAACTGGTTTGTACTTTAACTTTTCCCGGATTAGCTCTCAATAACCGAATTTGCTCAGCAAAACTTTCCGCATTCTCACTATCGGCAAAACTCACTGCATTTTCATCAACCACATCACGAATAGAAGGAAAATCAGAGATAACCACAGGTTTACCCATCGCCATATATTCGAATAATTTCAGTGGTGAGGTATAACGGCTACCAATGCTGGTCTTAGTTAATGGCAACAGACAAATATCATTATCTGCAATCATCTGAAAACGTAATTTAGGTTGAATAAACCCCAGAAAATTAACTTTGTCACAAACACCAATCTGCTGAGCAATCTGTTGTAATTGTTTAATTTGTTCTGGCTCACCACCAGCAATATTCAGTACTGCATTTTCAAGATACATCATCGCTTCAATCGCCGTTGGAATACCTTTCCAACGATGCAAACTTCCCAGATAAAGAATCTGGGTTGGTAATTCACGGTCATTTGATACAAGTTTATCTAATGATATCGATTCCACGGCCAACATATCCACACCATCTGGGGCCACAACAATTGGTGTGCTAACACTATATCCACTGATAATGTCATCACTCAGTAACGACGTCAGAACAAAAATAACCCTAGACTGACTATAAACAAAGTGCTCGGCTTCTTTCAGTTTCTGATATTTATACTGATTTTTATTTTTACTCAAATCATGTGATTCTTTAAATGACTGAGCAAAAATTTCATGACTTTCAAAAAACAGAGGAATTTCTGGATGTTCACATAATAGATATTTTGCCATTTTCAAATTACGGGTAAAAACAGCATCTACCTTATTCTTTTTCAGCCAACAGGAAACCTGGAAATAGAACATCTTTTGAGTATTGAGCGGAAAGTACCATTTACGCCGGATATTGCGTAAAGGAACCCGTTTAGCTAATGATGATAATGTGCGCCCAAGTATCTCCTCAGCAGTAATTGTACCCTCTGGCGTAACCAAGTACACATTAGCCCCCTGACGGGCAAATGCGTCAACATTCTGTAGGATTTGTAATGATGCCACCCGATAATCTGGAACCGGATAGGGGTCGATATAGGCAATCTTCATTATTTATCTATTGCTTTCAGTAAACGATTTGCTGAATGCTCCCAGGTATACATTGTTTCGATCCGCTGACGAGCTTGCCTTCCCATATTTTGCCCTCTGTCTGGCTGGGACAATAAAACATTAACCGCATCGACAATGGCTGAAGCATCCCCTGGAGTGACCAAAATACCTGAATTATTTTCATTACCGACAACTTCAGGTATGCCTCCGATATAACTGGCAATAACAGGTCTGCCACACGCCATAGCTTCAGCGATAGTGATCCCAAACGCTTCATCACCAATGCTTGGGAAGATCCCCGCATCACCAGCAGCATAATATTCAGGCAATTGATCATGTCCTACCGGTGGATGGAAGATTACCTGTCCTTCTAGTCGCAGTGCTGCAACCCGTTTCTCCAACCGTTGCAGATCTTCACCCGCGCCGATAATCAACAACTTAACATCTTGATCCCGTAGCTGAGCCATTGCATCAATGGCTACATGCATACCTTTCCAGCCAACCAGACGCCCAGCAAAAGTCAACAAAAACGTTTTATCACTGATCCCAAGATGAGTTCTGACAGAAGAATCTGCCGGCCTGAATTTATTAATATCAACCCCGTTGTAAATAACCTGCGGAAATTGTTTAAAATGGTGCTGAATCTGCCAAGCATTAAAATGACTACATGCCACCCAAGCTGAAATTTTCTTACTCAGCTTCCTGTCCCCCTTGAAGAAGCTGGTACCTCCGCTCATATAGCAAAACTTAGTACGGCTCTCTTTTGGCATCATTCGTGGCCAAAAAAAATCAAACGGCTTAGTTAGAATAATCCAATCAAAATCTTCGGCAATAACAGCATGGCGAGCATGGCGGGCAAATGAGTAACGTTCAACAATACGCTGAAAACGGCGACCAAGATTAATCACTTTCTCTCTGGAGATGAACGGAAAAGTATGGATCTGTATGGATCTGCCACTGAGATCTGGTTGAACATTACCCGTTCCACCAAAAATATGAATTTCATGACCTGCATCAGTCAGTACTTTCGCAAGCTCCCAAACTGCCGTCTGAATACCACCGTAAGACACGGTTACAGTGACATCAACTAAACCTATTTTCATCTTGTTGTTATCCCTGATGACTGAGTTTCTAGTAACTTTTGAGTTGCCTGCCAGACTTGTTCAACAGATATAACAGACATCGGGTCTTCGCGTGTGGCTTGCATATAATGAATCGGATGTTCAATAACCACCAAATGTGGATGCTGTTGAGGCGCTAAAAAACGACCTGGGTGAAAACTGTGATACATAGCAACCATCGGGATACCTAATGCACCAGCTAAGTGTGTCGGCCCTGTATCAACCCCAACGTACAAATCAAGCTTACTCATCATTGCCGCATTCTGTCGCATTGTCAGTTTACCAGCCAGTGAAGTACATTTCTCAACACCTAGTCTTTCTGCCAGTGATTGTGCAGCAATTTCACCGTCAGTACTGCCTAATAACATAATATGCGAATGTGGATAATGGCTATAAATGTATTGAGCTAATTTATAAAAACGCTCAACTGGCCAGTCACGATAGGCTTTTGCCGGGAAACTTTGTAACTGAAAACCAATCAGAGGTGTATTATCCAAATGATTCTGCCGCATAAAACTGTTAGCAAAATGCAATTCCTCTTCACTAATACAGTAATTCAACTGCCAGTCACTTACTTCAACCCCTATCGCGCTAGCAAGCATGGCTCGTTCCTGCTGAGCTGGCATCAACTGCTCTGGCTTTTTTACCGTCAGCCAATCAGGTTGCAACAAAGACTTATCTGAAAATGAAACTGTTAAGCGTGATTTACGTTTCGCATACTGCAATAAAGGCTTATCGTCGTTATATACTAAAGCTATATCATAATGTCTACGGGTAAACCAGCCACACCATTTTGCCTTGCCTTTTGAAAAGGCAGTCAGTTGATTGATATCACTTATATTTTCAAGGATCTGTTTAGTTCTTTTATGCGCCATAACATCAATATTCGCATCAGGCCATTTCTGCTTTAAAGCACGAATAACCGGCGTTACCAATAAGGTGTCACCGAAACGTGCTATAATAATGACCAGAATATTTTTGATTTGCATAAGATAATTATCTGATTAATCTGTTATAAAATTCAACAAAAGATACAATAAAACTACTTTATATACGATTGTTCGAAACAGGGTAATTTAATTAACAATCCATTAAAAGTAACCTTCACATCAATGAGTTAAATATCACCCAAAACCATAGACCAAAGAATAGAGCTTAGAATAAATCGCAAAAAATGTTAACATTTTTTATCTTTAATGCTACAAGCAAAAATCTTTTCCATTTTATCCAACATATTATCCATTCCGAATAAAGCCTTTGCACGCTCTAATGAAGAATGGCTGAATTGTAAACGCAATTCATTATTATGCATCAATAAATCTAAACTTCCTGTCAATAATGCTGCATTTCTGGGTTCCACAATATAACCCGTTTCACCATCAATTACCGCTTCGGTAATTGCCCCCACTGAAGTTGATACGACAGGTATCCCACAAGCCATTGCCTGCATAATCCCTTGTGGCACACCTTCATTACCAAAAGAAGGTAATGCAAATAGATCCATCGCATTCAAACAATCAGGAACATCTTGCCGGTTACCCAAGAAAATGACACTGTCCGACAAACCTTCCTGCTTCACTAAAGGTTCTAGTGATTTACGTTGTGGACCATCACCAACAAATAAAAGTTGCCAGTCAGGGTATTTCTGGTGAAGAAATTTCCAACTTTCCAACAAATAGCGATGCCCTTTCCAGGTTCTCATGGTCGCAACGACACCTAATGTCGGTTTATCCTGAATCCCAATCCTCTGACGACAGACCTTCTTATCTTCTGGTCGAAAACGACCTAAATCAATGCCGGTCGGTACTGATGTCATATGCTGTAATGGATAACGATTATTTACATGCAGATGCTGACGTAGTTTTTCACCTGTAGTCGCAATATGCTGGCACGCTTTCAGATACAACCAACGGGTTGTTATTGAAGTAGATACATTGGTAGAAACATGCCGGGTTCTGACCATTGGTGGCATATGCCTTAATGTTGCACAAGCCACGGCAACCAACCATGAATCTGTAGAGCTATGCGTATTAATAACATCAAACTGACGGCCTTCTCTTTTCAACCAATTACGCATAGCAAGAAAGCAAGACAAACGTTTTTTTTCAATAGGCAAGGCGACAACCGGAACACCATAAGATTTTGCTTCGCGGTAGATATTAGAATCAGGACAGCAGATGATAACTACCTTATGCCCACGTTTTATCATCCCTTGGGATTCCGTTAGAATACGTATCTCCTGGCCTCCCCAACCACAAGAAGATTCTGTATGTAAAATATTTAGTTTTTCTTTAGCCATTTCAGTTCTATATCCAGCCTACCGGAAGGCGTTAGTATAGCGAAACAGCATTTTACGTCTACGAATAACAGGATATATATGAAATGCTGAGAAGAAAGAGTGAATATCTGTTTTAAAATTCTTCAGGCAACAAAAAACCCGACCTAAGCCGGGTTTTTATCAAATCAGCCAGAATTACTTAATCTTAGCTTCTTTGTACATTACATACTGACGAACAACTGGATCGAATTTTTTCATTTCCAGCTTTTCAGGCATAGTACGCTTGTTCTTCGTAGTGGTATAGAAGTGACCAGTACCAGCTGAAGAAACCAGCTTGATTTTATCGCGAATACCTTTAGCCATTTTTCAGCTCCTTAGTACTTCTCACCGCGGGTACGAAGTTCAGCCAGAACTGCATCAATACCCTTCTTATCAATCACACGCATACCTTTAGCAGATACACGCAGAGTTACAAAGCGCTTCTCGGACTCAACCCAGAAACGGTGGGAATGCAGGTTAGGCAAAAAACGACGCTTAGTCGCATTCAATGCGTGAGAGCGGTTATTACCACTCATCGGGCGTTTGCCAGTAACTTGGCAGACTCGGGACATGTCTATTCTCCAAAAATCAAATCAGCTCGAGCTTTGTATTGGGTATGGCCGCCTCGTCAGGCTTAGGAGCCCATCTCAGCAAATTCTACTGAAAAGACTCACATTTACTCAGAAAATGTGCTGAGATAGGCTCTTCTCGCCAAACCAAAGATCCTCAAAGGTGGCGTAGTATACGCCCTCAATCGCTGACGCTCAAGTCCCGCACAACTAAAGATCCCCAAGGATCTTGAAAAAGTTAGACTAAATCCATCCCCGTTCAGCAAATGAAACACAACATTGTCGGCCAATAACAAGATGATCCAGTACCTGTATGCCAACCAGATTACAGGCATCAATGACTTTATCAGTGACTATCTTATCCGCCAAGCTGGGTTCTGCATGACCTGATGGATGATTATGTGCCAAGATAATGGACGAAGCATTCACCTTTATCGCCAATCTGACAATTTCACGAGGATGAACTTCAACTTTATTGATTGTGCCTTTAAACATCTCCTCATGGCAGATAACTTTATTTTGATTATTGAGAAACAACACAACAAATATTTCCCTGTCACGCCCTGATAATAAGTTTTGCAAATATTCTCGGGTTACACTTGGGCTACTCATAATATCTTCATGTATGAACTGGCTGGAGAAAAAACGCTTTGCCAGTTCTGCAATGGCTTGCAGTTGCGCGTATTTAGCTAATCCCATTCCTTTATGAGAACAGAAAGTGTCATAATCAGCAGAGAGTACATGGTATAGAGACCCAAACTCTTTCAGCAGAAATTCAGCCATCCGTAAAACAGGAAGACCTCTAGTTCCGGTACGCAGAAAAATAGCCAGTAACTCGGCATCTGTCAGAGAAACCGAGCCATACGCCAGCAATTTTTCTCTGGGAGCTAAATTCGAATATATTTCTTCTGTATTTTCAGCAATATTAACTTCCATATATTCATCTCCCGGCTCTGTTTCATCTGATACAAGCAGTATTCCATGCCGTAAAAATAAGCGCGAATGTCATAATCAAGAGCTGCGTAGCCGCTCGCAAACTTACCTTTTTTTACTATCAAAACTCAGACTATCCTCAACTCTGTAATCTCTTGTGATAAAATCCAAAACCCTTTCAACTTATATTCGGACAATCATGATGGCAGGACTTTCCGGCAAACAGATTGTGCTCGGTATCAGCGGAGGGATCGCCGCTTACAAAACTCCCGAGTTAATACGCCGTTTGCGTGATCGCGGTGCGCAGGTACGTGTAGTGATGACACCGGCAGCAGAAGCATTTATTACCCCACTGACATTGCAGGCAGTTTCCGGTTACCCCATTTCTGACGACCTATTAGACCCAGCAGCAGAAGCCGCTATGGGGCACATTGAACTTGGCAAATGGGCTGAACTTATTATCCTTGCCCCTGCTACTGCGGATTTGCTCGCGCGCTTGGTGGCTGGTATGGCTAATGATCTGTTAACAACTGTCTGTCTGGCTTCCTCAGCCCCCATTGCTGCGGTTCCTGCGATGAATCAGCAAATGTTTCGTGCCCAAGCAACACAACATAATCTCAAAATTCTTGAAGAACGGGGAGTTCTCCTGTGGGGTCCCGACAATGGCAACCAAGCTTGTGGTGACGTTGGCCCAGGTAGGATGCTGGACCCAATGGCAATTGTCGAACTGGCCGAACAACATTTTCAAGCAAGCCAAGATTTAGCTCACCTAAAACTTGCTATTACCGCTGGACCAACTCGTGAAGCGCTGGACCCAGTCCGCTTTATCAGTAATCACAGCTCCGGCAAAATGGGATTTGCTATCGCCCAAGCTGCCGCGACACGCGGTGCGGAAGTCACGCTGATCACAGGCCCGGTTCATTTACCAACACCACCGGGTGTCAAGCGAATCGACGTAACCAGTGCCTTAGAAATGAATGAACAAGCACAGATAGTAGCCGGTTCACAGCACATCTTTATTGGTTGTGCTGCCGTTGCAGATTACCGCGCTAAACAAATTGCTACAGAAAAAATTAAAAAACAGGGTGATGAGGTCACTTTCACCTTGATTAAAAACCCAGATATTGTTGCTAATGTGGCAACAATGCAAGAAAACCGTCCTTTTGTAGTAGGATTTGCAGCAGAAACCCAGAATGTGGAAGAATACGCACGCAAAAAACTGAACCAAAAACATTTGGATCTAATTTGTGCGAATGATGTATCCCTTACTGGCCACGGCTTTAACAGCGATACTAATGCATTACATTTGTTCTGGCATGAGGGAGAAATCCGCTTACCTCATAGTAATAAATTATTACTCAGCCACCATTTATTAGACGAGATAGTCAGACGCTATGATGAAAAAAATCGACGTTAAAATCCTTGACCCACGTATCGGAAAGGAATTTCCCCTGCCAACTTATGCCACCCCGGGTTCCGCCGGTTTAGACTTGCGGGCTTGCCTTGATAAAGCAGTAGAACTGGCACCTGGACAAACTGAACTTCTTCCGACCGGGCTTGCCATTCATATTGGTGATGAGCAACTGGCAGCCGTTATTCTGCCTCGTTCTGGCCTTGGACATAAACATGGCGTCGTTTTGGGTAATCTGGTTGGCTTGATTGATTCCGATTATCAAGGCCAACTGATGGTTTCGGTCTGGAACCGTGGTGATAAAACTTTTACTGTCGAACCGGGCGAACGTATCGCTCAGATGGTTTTTGTACCTGTCGTTCAGGCTGAATTCAATTTGGTAGAAGATTTTGCAGCCAGTGAGAGAGGCTGCGGTGGTTTTGGTCATTCCGGGCGCCAATAACTCTCTGTAAAACCTAATACCGTTCACCCATTATCATATCCTTTGCTCAATGATATTTGAGCAAAGGATTGCTGATTTGTTTTGCTGTTCTTAGCAGGGGTCTTATCCGATATGGCAGAAAACGAAAATATGAAGAAAAGAAACAGGCGCGAGGAAATCTTGCAGGCTTTAGCGCATATGTTACAGTCCCGTGATGGTAGCCATCGGATAACCACCGCTAAACTGGCCGCCAATGTAGGTGTTTCCGAAGCCGCACTCTACCGGCATTTTCCCAGTAAAACCCAGATGTTTGACAGTCTGATTGAGTTTATCGAAAACTCATTAATTTCACGGATTAACCTGATTCTGCAAGACGAGAAAGATACCATTGCTCGTATTCGCCTGATATTAGCCTTGATTCTAGGCTTCTCAGAAAAAAACCCGGGGCTGACTCGTATCATGACAGGCCATGCTCTGATGTTTGAACAAAACCGGCTGCAAGAGCGCATAAATCAATTATTTGAACGAATTGAAGTACAGCTCCGTCAGGTTTTGAAAGAGAAAAAATTACGTGATGGGCAAGGTTTCAGTTATGATGAGTCGCTGTTAGCCTCCCAATTACTGGCATTTTGTGAAGGGATGCTATCACGCTTTGTCCGCTCAGAATTCCACTATCGTCCAACACAGGAATTTGAAGCGCGCTGGCCATTATTACGGGCTCAGTTACAATGATTTATTCTACTACTCACCCCGCCCGCTATTGGGCGAGGGCTTTTTTTAAAACTGACTATCAAATACCATACTGCTCACGATATGCTTCCACTGCATCCAAATGCGCTTTCATTTCTGGTTGACCCCCTAAATAATGAATCAAATCATTCAAGGTAATAATGGAAGACACTTTGCAGCTGTAATCTCTTTCAACTTCCTGAATTGCCGAAATTTCACCATTCCCACGTTCCTGACGATCAAGACAAATCATCACACCGGCAAGCGTCGCACTATGCTGCTTAATAATTTCCATAGATTCACGGATAGCAGTGCCCGCAGTAATAACATCATCAACCAATACGACATTGCCTTTAAGCGGACTACCGACTAAAGTCCCACCTTCACCATGATTTTTAGCTTCCTTACGGTTAAAACAATATGGCATATCAATATCATGATGCTCTGCCAGTGCAACCGCCGTTGTTGTTGCGATTGGGATACCTTTGTAAGCAGGTCCGAACAACAAATCACATTGAATACCACTATCCAACAATGCTGCCGCATAAAAACGCCCGATTAACGCCAAATCACGCCCGGTATTAAACAGCCCGGCATTAAAGAAATACGGGCTTTTTCGTCCTGATTTCAGGGTAAATTCCCCAAACTTTAATACCTGTTTTTTTAGCGCAAGCTCGATAAATTCGCGCTGATAGGCTTTCATTGGTGTCTCTCCTCTCTACTTAGCTCTAATTATCCGCCATACAACAGGCACAAAAAAGGCGACTATTACGTCGCCTTGATCAACTGAATTATTTTAACGCAGTTCTCTGCGCGGCAAAAATGGTCTCTAGCCCCCCTTTAGCAAGGGACAATAAAGATAGTAACTCATCATGACTAAATGGCTCGCCTTCCGCAGTGCCTTGCACTTCAATCATCCGACCATCTTCCATCATCACAACGTTCATATCAGTTTCAGCCGCTGAATCTTCCACATATTCCAAATCGCAACGACTTTCACTATCCACAATACCAACAGAAACCGCAGCAACCATTGATTTCAGCGGATTCTCTTTCAATTTGCCTGCTTCAACCATTTTATTCAGCGCATCAACCAGAGCTACACAAGCACCAGTAATAGAAGCGGTACGGGTACCACCATCAGCCTGAATGACATCACAATCCAGAGTAATGGTATATTCACCCAATTTTTTCAGATCAATAGCGGCACGCAGTGAACGGGCAATTAGACGCTGGATTTCCATCGTACGTCCTCCCTGTTTGCCTCTCGCTGCTTCACGAGCATTTCGGCTATGGGTAGAGCGCGGTAACATACCATACTCAGCCGTAACCCAACCCTGTCCTTGACCTTTCAAGAAACGGGGAACACCTTCTTCAACGGATGCATTACATAACACCTTGGTATCTCCAAACTCCACCAGAACCGAGCCTTCCGCGTGTTTAGTGTAATGACGAGTTATAGTGATAGGACGCACTTGCTCTGCCGCTCTTCCTGCTGGACGCATAGTGTTATCTCCGTTGTTAAATCATTATTGGGGGCGCATTATACGGCCTAACGGGTCTAATGCCTATCCTACATCTACGACGAGCGTTATAATCCCTTAATCTTTTGTTTAAATGGGAACGAATCATGATTCGTAGTATGACTGCTTTCGCACGGCGAGATATCAAAAGTGAATGGGGAAATGCCGCTTGGGAACTGCGTTCCGTTAATCAGCGTTATTTAGAGACTTATATCCGCCTACCAGAACAATTCAGAAGTTTAGAACCAGTGATCCGTGAGCGTATTCGTTCCCGTCTGACTCGCGGAAAAGTTGAGTGTAACCTACGTTTTGAACTGGACTCACACGCTCAGGGAGAACTCATCTTAAATGAAACCTTGGCAAAACAATTGGTGAATGCGGCAAATTGGGTCAAACAACAGAGTCATGAAGGTGAAATCAATCCTGTTGATATTCTGCGCTGGCCAGGCGTTATGGCTGCGGAAGAGCAAGATCTGGATACTATCAGTACCCAACTGTTGAAAGAATTGGATACAACACTGGATGCCTTTATTCAAAGCCGCGAAACCGAAGGTACCGCACTTAAGACAATGATTGAACAACGTCTGGATGCGGTCACCGAAGAAGTCAGCAAAGTTCGCCAGCAAATGCCTGAAATTATACAATGGCAACGGGAACGCCTGCATACCAAACTGGAAGAAGCTCAGGTACAGCTTGAAAATAATCGTCTCGAACAGGAGTTAGTTCTGCTAGCTCAACGCCTTGATGTAGCAGAAGAATTGGATCGCCTGGACGCTCACGTCAAAGAAACCCGCAATATCCTGAAGAAAAAAGAGGCCGTTGGCCGCCGTCTGGATTTTATGATGCAGGAATTCAACCGCGAATCTAACACACTCGCATCCAAATCCATCAATGCCGATATCACTAATTCCGCAATTGAATTGAAGGTGCTAATTGAGCAGATGAGAGAGCAGATTCAAAACATTGAGTAACGTTTCATAGCGATTCACAACAAATCATCAAGCCAGTATATATTTGTTATATCTGGCTTTTTTACTATCATGGCATTGCAGAGCGAATCACAGTAGCGCATGATTATCGTGTACCACCAGCGATATTGCAACCCATTTAGTGGTACACGGCTATTTTTTACATTGGAGATTGCATAATGCCTAAACTCACAGATAAAGAGATCAGGGCATGGATAAAGTCAGGCGAGCGATTCGAAGGGAAAGCGGACGGTAACGGGCTGTATCTATGCTATCGAAAAACCTTTAAGCACCCTATATGACGTTTTAGATATAAGTTCGCAGGAAAGCCCAGAGTGATAATCTTAGGCTCATACATTGACCTATCGCTAGCCAAAGCACGAGAACTGACTAGAGAACTATCAGCGCGTGTTTCTTTGGGTTATGACGTCGCTATGGAGAAACAGGAACGCAAGGCCGAAGCACTAGCAAAGATTGATGCTGAAAAGAATGCTATAAAGGTATCAGACTTAGCGGCTGAATATTTTGAGCGCCAGATACTACCGCTCTGGAAACACCCCGACATACTCCGTAGACGAATAGATAAAGACATTAACCCTCGCATCGGCAATATGAAGCTGGAGGACGTGAAGCCCCGTCATATTGATGACATGCTCAAAGGGATAGTAGACAGAGGCGCACCGACTATAGCGACCGATGTCTTGCGATGGGTGAGGCGCATATTTGATTACGGTATTAGGCGTCAGCTCATTGATGTAAATCCCTATTCAGCATTTGAGGTTGCTGATGCTGGTGGGAAGGAAGTATCACGCGATAGATGGCTGACCAGGGAAGAATTAATCAACGTACTGAGGGCGT
The DNA here is from genome assembly GCF_001280945.1 of Photorhabdus heterorhabditis. Lineage (NCBI taxonomy): Bacteria > Pseudomonadati > Pseudomonadota > Gammaproteobacteria > Enterobacterales > Morganellaceae > Photorhabdus > Photorhabdus heterorhabditis. The sequence continues at coordinate 28,051 of NZ_LJCS01000043.1, forward strand.
TTAGAACGTCAACGATCAGCCGCCAGAATGAAATCAGCTTTAAGATACTGCTTGCCCTATGCTTGCGAAAAATGGAGCTATGTATCAAAACGCAGGGGTTTGAATCTGCACTTTATTCACCGATGAAATACCGCGAAAAATCAGAATGGGAAAATTTTTGTGAGGGTAGTTTAAGCGTGCTTTTGGGCTTTAATCCGCCAATCAGGGAAGGAGGGGTAAGTCGATTCACCCCTAAATTCACTCACTCAATAGATTTTTTGAATGGAAAAATTGCAGATAGTTACTTCTATGAGCATACAGACTCACCAGGACTACGTAGACCGTTAGTTTTTTTGTTTGGTTTATGGGCTATTACCGGATTAACAGAATGGAGTATTTTTAGTGAATTACCAATAAAGGGAGAAATATCACTTAACGCCCTTGATTTTACTCTAAAAGAAGCTGATTACGAATTTCATCCAGAGAAAGATGATGTGTTTTTTGTTGCCCCATTAACAGAACATTTGTATGAAAATCATGGTCTAGCAAAAGAAAGAATAACACCTATTGTTACCTTAACAATAGATGATCTATATATTACCAAAACCCAGATAAATAAAATTTATTCAAATATAGGCAGTGAGGTTCCTATATTAATGAGTGAAGAAAAAAACCAATCTCACGTGATTAAAGAACATCACACACAAATAAAAGCCCGTGAAAATAGGCTAAAAATACACAAGGCCATTATTAGATTATTTGCCTTATACCCTCATAACCAACATGATGAGAATACAAGCTATAGATCAACAGATGGAAAATTAATAATATCCAGAATTGCAAGGTGTCTAGACTATCACGCAGCCACTTTGTTTGATGACAGAGAGCTACCAATAAAAGATGATTTAAATCTTAGGAATATCATTAGCCAATATTTGGACGATTTGGGGTGTAAGAATGGATAGTTTTTAATTGATGTTTGATTACATCAAACATATGTTTGACGCCTCACCCCTGTTTTTTTATCCAGCTTATTACGCTTAACTATGCCTAGTGACCAACAGAGAGGAGCTAGGCAAATCATGGAATACCAGCGCAAACGCAACCCACGTACTAGAAGCAATACCCCTTATCCCACCAGCGAAAACGCTCGTAAACGTCATACAGCCGACTTTTTAGGCATATCGGACGCAACCCTTAACCGTTGGATTAAAGCCGGAAAACTACCATTACCCTTTGAGCTTGAGGAGGGTTTTTCTGTCTTTGACGCAGCAGAGATACGTGCATGGGTGGAGTCTAAAAAAGCACAACGAGAGGTGGCATAAGATGAAAAAAACCGCCCTTGTGGTGGCGGCTTAAATATTTCACATATTGAAAATTGCCCCACCATTATAACCAAACGGACGCCAAAGAAACAGCGCAGCTTTATTTATATTGCTGGAACTGGTGTAAATGGTTTTACCGAAAATGACGGCTTGAAATATTGCCGCCTGTCATCATTTCGTAACTATGCAACCGAATTAGAGCGCAAGCTAGGCATCACCCTAGAGCGCATAGACGAGCCTAACCCTGATGGAATAGGTAGCCAATACCGCTATCGTATTCGCCACCAGCAGGACGCACAGAAGATTGTGAGCCTCATTAATAAACGCGCTAAGGCTGGTGGATATGAGGGCGTATCTGAATCACAAGCTGAATTAATTTTATCTCTGTACCCTACCGAATAACGGAGTAAAAAACATGACAAATAAAAATGCGGCCTTAATTGGTCAGGGCTTCGCTCACTCTGAAAACAGCCAGAACGATATTAACGAATTATCTTTTGCTGAGATGCTGCCCATTATTCAAAGCAATATTAACGGGCAATTAGTAAATAGTGTAAGTGCGAAATCATTACATGAGGCATTAGGGGTGGGGCGTGATTTTTCGACCTGGATTGATGGGCGTATTGCTGAATATAGCTTTATTAAGGATGTTGATTTTTTCACCTTTGATTCCCCGAAACGGGGGAACCAAAGCGCAGAAAGTGAACAATGGAAATCGAGGCGAGGGGGTGACAGACGCAGTAAAGATTATTTCCTATCTCTGAATATGGCTAAAGAACTTGGCATGGTTGAACGTACCGAACAAGGTCGATTGATTCGCCAGTACTTTATTAAGTGTGAGGAAGCACTACACAAAGTCGCCCCAGCATTGACCAAACAGCTACGAAATGAGCTTAAATCACGCCTGAAAGTAGCGAACTACTTTAAGCCCATGTGTTCAGCATTGGAACTGGCACGTATAGAACAGGGTAAAACGACACTACCACGCCATTACACCAATGAATCAAATATGCTGAACCGTATTGTTCTGGCTGGCCTGACAGCTAAACAGTGGGCGAAACAGCATGGTGTTATCGGTGAGCCTCGTGATGCGATGAGTGAGCTACAGCTTGAGCATCTTTCTTCTCTAGAACAGACCAATACCACGCTGATTGAGTTAGGTATGGACTATCACGCCCGTAAGGACAAGCTGACCGGACTATCTCAAAAATGGTTAGCACAGCGCGTGGAGGCAAATTAATGAATGCCTTCCAAGTGAGTAATTCCCTACTGGCTAGATCCGTGGTCACTGAATCAATGACCTCGACAAAATATCTTGCTCAGCACTACTCAGCGAAATTTATCGCTCAGTCATCGGCTAAAGTTTCAGCCGATGGGTATGAGAATATTTTCGCACACCCACCAGCGAAATATTTCGCTGATACACGGCAAGATTTTATTGGCATCACTACGCGAGGATATAGCCATCACAAAAATAGTGATCACTGTCTCTTTACTTTGTCATCAAACATTGGCTATATTGATGACGCACCAGCAAAATCTGGTGTCAGGCGTGGAAACCTGAATATACTAAAGGCGACACATGACGCGCCAAGCGTCTTTTTTTATGTCGCAGCATCACAGCACCTATCGTCTAAGGCATTATTAGCCTACATGTATTCAATGGTGATGCTAGCAGAGCTACCGAAAGGTAGGCTGGTTTCCTTTAGTACCAGTATTTCCACCTCTGTTAGTGTCACCGCCCCTATTGAGCGTGGAAACTCAAGCGGTGACTCCTTAGAAAAACTAAAGGAGATCATCGTCATGATGACTATCCCAGCCCCAACACATTTCAAATTCGTATTTTTGAGCATCAAACGTTCAGATGCCACCGCTAAACCTTGCCGTATCGAAGCCACAGCACCGCATGAGCACAGTGCCCGCCTGATGCTTGCCTGTGACTATATCCTGCTATTTGCCGGTCGCGTACCCGTTCAGGGGGTAGCAGCATGAACAAGGATGCAATCAAGCTCCTGTTACAGACATCACTGGAAACACCCATGATGAGGGCTGACCAATTGGAATCGATGTTATCGAACTAGCTCGAACTTGGGGGAGAGAAAGACACGCTGAATATGATTAGCGTGGCGTTACTGTGCGTCACTGAGATTAAAACCTCGCTGAATGAAGCTATGGAGGCAGGGCAATGAGCAAATATCACACTGAGGTTATCGGGGCAGAAGTCAATGCCATGAGACGCAACGAGAGCGGGGTATTTGAGCATATTGACCTGATACCGCTGGTGGACATTCCCACCCGTGCCAACGCTGGTGAATGGGATAATGAAAAAGTGCTAGGGATGCGCCTGATTGCAGAATATTTAGACCATGCACGAGGTGATAGAAAGAACGATTTACTCGCTTTCCGCTGGCTGGTCGCAACGCTTTACATCATGGAAACCACAGCGAAGAACAAAATGCCCTACTACCGCAATCATGGCGTGGTATTGCCGCTACTGATGGACTGTGAACGCTTTGCAATGGCAAACAATATCGAGGGCGCAATGCTTGAGCGGTTCGGTAAGGTGCAAGGCACAGAGAACGCCATCTTAATGTACAGCGGCATGCTGGACGATAACGGCCTTTTAAAGCTGTCACCGATGGGCGTTGAGGTGATGGATAACCTACACGAAGCCTTTACGCTCGATGTTGCCAATGGCGCGCTAGATGACGCCACACCAACAGCACACTAAGGGGGATATATGACACTCATCACTAAAAACTTTCGCCTCAGTGCGCTGGCTAACGAATTTGCAGCGGCCATCTATCACGATGTAACGACCCGTAACGGCGGCGATCACTTCACGATGCAGGTCGGAAAAACAGAAATCAATGTCGCTATTGTCGATGGGGTAAAAGGCATTCGTGAGCTGGTGGATAGTTACGCACTGGAAGCACTCCAGCAGAACTATCCAGCATGGGAAGTCATCGCTATTAACCTAATGGAGAAATGCGTAGTCAATGGCTACCTGACAGGCTACGGGCGTGAAATATGGCAAAGCATACTATCTAACATCGGGGCAGAATTGCCCCTAAACCAGCATACCGCTTGCCCTGCTTGCGGTGGTAAAGACCGGTTCCGCTTTGATGATAAGGACGGTAACGGCACATTCATTTGTAACCAGTGTGGCGCAGGTGATGGCCTTAATTTAGTTCAGCGAGTATTAAAGGTAAGTGTGACCGAAGCCGCTCAAGAGGTCGCCAATATTATTGGAATTGATACCCGTTCAAATAATCCACCAGCCTACAACAGCAATGAGATTAAAACGCAACAGGCGCAACGCAGGGCACAGCAGGCACAAAACCAAGCCAATGCGCTTTACTGAGCGATATAACCGCCTTTTATCTCAGGTTCAGCAGGGCGAATCTGCCTATCTGAATAACAAAGGGTTACACGGCTTCCCTATGCCATTGCTGGTGGACGGTTCGTTATTGCTCCCATTAGTGAATGCTGGTGGCACAGTGACAGGCGCACAGACTATCAAGCCGAGCGGAGATAAACGACTACTAACCGACAGCACCAAAAAAGGCAGCTACTACCCGATTAATGCGCCTGAGAACGTCTCAGAGGTGGTTATCGCTGAGGGACTGGCGACCGCTTTAACGTGTCATTTAATCCGGCCTGATGCGCTGACCGTGGCAGCCATTGACGCTGGGAACCTGATTGATGTTGCTGAGGTGATGAGAAGCAAGCACCTGAAAGCCAATATCATCATTGCGGCTGATAACGACATTAAACCCGATGAGCCGAACACGGGCAGACTCGCAGCAGAGAAAGCCGCCAAAGCCATTAACGGGATAGTCGTATTACCACCAGCAGAAGATAAAGCCGATTGGGACGATTATCGCCAGCAGTACGGCATTGAGGCAGCAAGGCAAACATTTAGTGAAGGGTTGTATCAGGTGGGGGAGAAAATGGCAGTATCAAAATCGATGGTCATTAATCTGGACGAACGCAGGGAGAAAGAGCGAGATCCGTTAAAGTCCTTTATTGATGTGCGTAAACATGGAATTTACTACGTTACGCCAAAGGTAGACAAAGACAGCGGCGAAGTTATCAATGCGGAACAATGGCTATCAGACCCGATGAAACCTATTGCTAGGGGCGTTAATGAGTTAGATGAGCACTATCTCATCATTGAATACGATAATGGCAAAACAAAAGCTTTACCCAACGATGATGTAGGAGAGCGTGAGGGTTGGCGGGCGCTCAAAAAATCGGGCGTTAATGTGACTGCTAAACCAGCAATGAGGAATACGTTATCGGACTGGCTGAATACTCACAGGCACTTAAAAACATGGAGTGTTACCCATAAATCAGGCTGGCATAAAGGCGCATACATCATGCCGGACGGTTCGATTATCGGCGATCCTGAGCAGCCTATTTTATTCAATGGTCAGAGCGCAACCGCTACCGCGTATCAGGTAAGCGGCACAATTGATAGCTGGCGGAATAACGTTGCTAGACTGGCTAACGGCAATATCTTCATGATGTTTGCTATAGGGGCAGCATTAGCCGCACCAATGACGGGGATCACTCAGGCAGATAGTTTCGGCATTCATATCTATGCACAATCTACAGCAAGGAAAAGCACCACCGCAGACATGGCAGTCAGTCTCTACGGCAACCCCGACTTACAACGTTTGACATGGTACGGCACAGCTTACGGTATTGCTAACGAGGCTGTAGCACACAATGACGGGCTTTTATACCTTGATGAAGTCGGACAAGGGGCAGACCCGAAACACGTCTATAAGTCTGCTTACACGCTATTTAATGGCAAAGGAAAGATACAGGGTGCAAAAGACGGCGGCAACCGACCTCTGGAAAGCTGGCGAACTGTGGCCATTAGTACGGGTGAAAAAGACATTGAGACATTTCTATTAAATTCAGGCGTAAAAATAAACGCTGGTCAGTTAGTGCGCTTGCTCAATATTCCGATAGAACGCGCCACAGAGCTACACGATTGCGAGACAGGGAAAGAGCACGCTGACACGATAAAGATCAACTGTAGGGCTAACTATGGCGCAGCAGGGCGCTATTGGATTGAATATCTTTCTCACCATAAAACCGAGGCTATGGAAGCCTATACCACCGCACAAAAACGCTGGGGTAAGTTAATCCCGTCCAGCTACGGTGAGCAGGTTCACCGCGCGAGTGATCGCTTTGCCGCTATTGAAGCAGCATTGCTGGTGGGTCGTATTGTGACTGGCTGGAGTGAGCAAGATTGCCGCGATACGGTACAGGCTGTATTTAACGTGTGGCTGGCGGAATTCGGTACAGGCAACAAAGAGATTGAGCAGATAGTGGAACAGGCTGAGGGCTTTTTAAATGCTTATGCCTTTAGCCGCTTTGCTATGCCCCCCTATGTTACAGGCAGCGACCGAGTAAACAATATTGCAGGCTATCGAGAGATTAGGGACGGAAAAACGATATTTCACACTTTCCCGAAAGCGTTTATTGATGAAATCGCCAATGGGTTCAATCCGAAAGTTTTTACTGATGTATTAGCCAGACAGGCGATTCTAGAGAAGCTACAGCGTGAACTTTGATGATTAAAGGACATGTTAGGGAATGATGATTTTTAGAGTCCATAAAAACGAAAAATCCTAACACTTCCTAACATGTTGCTGGTGGCTGAATCTTAAGATTTCTTAAGGGGATGATAACAATTGATAACGTAATTCGACTATAAGTCGAGCTTTCCGGCAATATCTTTGTGACGCTTCCATGCTGAGTAAATATCTTTATCCCACGCTTTACCCGCTTTAGTCTGATAACCCGCCTCATTAATCCGTTCAGCAATAACACGACCGTTATCAATGCCCTCAGAAAGCACCTGATTCACCACAGCAACAATAGCCGGTTCATTATAGGCATGAGGTGGAATATCAGCCTTACCCACAATCAGGGAAGCCGCAGCCGATTCTAGCCGTTCCACCAGCGATAACATACGAGTGTCAGGATTGCTTTCTGGACGGTTTAACTTCTCTTTGATAGCTGAGACTATCCACGATGATTTATCGCTGCCAGAAGTCGATACAGCGTCATTAAATAGGGCTTGAAGTTCAGCAGGCAGGCGAAAGGCAATGAGATTAGATTTACTCATGATAATAATCCTTACCAATTCAATGTATGCTCATTATATCAGCGTATAACAGTGTTATACAGATTAGATTTTAAGCTGGTGGTACGCAAGCAGGTACGCACCGGAACGGTTTATAATGCGTACTGTACAGGCAAGGTATAGAGATAATCACAACACCTTAAAGGGAAGCTATGTTAAACCGTGAGACGATAGAGGCTGTTATGATGGAATTAACCAGCAGGGGCAATCACTCACTGGACGGGATAGGCTGGCAATTAGAACGGGAGTCTCGCAGACATTACAGGCTAAAGAGCGCCACCGACGCAGAATGACCGCACCGACCTATCAATGGACGAAACCAGCACCAAGACGCTAGATAGTGATACCGTGAGGCCAAAGTGACGGTCAGAGGATAAATCAATGGGTTACATCAAAAATGTGAAATCACACTTTGGTTTGTCAGTCATCGGCTGAAATTTTAGCTGATGTATCAGCCTACCCGATTTAATCTGGTAGCCTATTTGTACAACTCTTATTGATATACGCAAAGTAACCAGTCCTCTTTAAGAGGTGAGCCAGTCAGGTGAAAAATATTTTTCGGTTGCTATCATTTCGTGTGAAACGGAGGCAGTAACAAAATAATGGAGAGGGTTATTCTTGGATGGCATAACAGTATTTGAATTATGTTAAGAGTAAGCTATCCGTATTATCAATCTATACCACGAACAAACATGAGAGGTTCGATACATGGAGCAGCATCACCAACCATTTGAAGAAATAAAAAGAATTGATGAGACTGGTATCGAATTCTGGTCGGCTAGAGAGCTTTCTAAACTTCTTGAATATTCTGAGTATCGTCACTTCACACCTGTTTTAAAACGAGCTAAAGAAGCCTGCACCCATAGCGGACACAACATTGAAGACCATTTCGAGGATATCCTCGATATGGTCAATATTGGCTCAGGAGCACAAAGAAAATTAAAGGATATAAAACTATCCCGTTATGCCTGTTACCTCGTTGTACAAAATGGTGATCCGAGTAAACCAGTTATAGCAGCAGGACAGACATATTTTGCTATTCAAACTAGACGGCAAGAGCTAGCAGATGATGAGGCATTTAAACGACTTCGAGAAGATGAAAAGCGGCTATTCCTACGCAATGAGCTAAAAGAGCACAACAAGCAGTTAGTTGAAACAGCACAGAGAGCAGGCGTAGAAACAAATATTGATTTTGCCATTTTCCAAAATCATGGCTATCAAGGTTTATACGGTGGACTAGACCAGAAAGCAATCCACCAGCGAAAGGGATTAAAAAAATCACAACGGATATTAGATCACATGGGGTCAACGGAGCTTGCTGCTAACTTGTTTAGAGCAACCCAAGCCGAAGAAAAGCTGAGACGAGATAACGTAAAAAGCAAAATACAAGCAAACCAGACTCATTTTGACGTTGGAAAAAAAGTAAGGGATACAATTCAAGAGTTGGGTGGAACAATGCCAGAGGATTTACCATCACCAGAGAAAAGCATCAAACAATTAGAAACGATAGCAAAGAAAAAACTCAAAAAGTAATCACATCGCTAATATATGATTTTCATAGTTGTACACATTTTTATCAATTCAGAGGTACACTCCGATTTAGCGTGTACCCAAGGGTGTACCCCTAGAAAATATTGAATAACACCAATCCAGCATTCATGCTGGTTTAAGCCTGATACTCAATGAACAGATTCGACGTTCCTTAGCATCTCAGAGAAAATCATAAAGCCAGATATACATTGTTATATCTGGTTTTTTTACTGTCAGAGCATGAAAGGTTTGAAGGGAAAGCGATCCGAGAATTAGGCGGAACGATGCAGAGGATTTGCCATCACCAGAGAAGAGCATCAAACAATTAGAAACAATAGCAAAGAAAAAACTCAGTAAATTTCGACACGTGTTAACGATATGTCGATGATATCGACATATGGAAACTGTGGGTCGAGAAAACCAGAAAATATCGACGTGTCATCAACAAGCGTCGATATCATGATCTATCATTAAATTGTCAGGTACTTTACCCAACCATCATAAACAGGATTATTCAGATACCGGACTAGTACTACAGCCGTACTTATCCTGAGGGTGGGCTCCCGCCTCTGCGCCGGTAGTGACACTGCTGAGCACGGTACTGGTGCCTTCGCCTCCATATAGACCAATGCAGAATGTGTTCAACGACATCT